>JASLJC010000020.1 GCA_030152585.1 Savagea sp.
CACAACTATTTTATGACGATATGGATATTTCGACTGAATTAACGTTCGAAATGTACGAAAATCGTTCCAACATCATTAAAATGAAAGAATCGATTTCACGACTTCTTTCACCGATTTTATAATGTAAAACGACTGCATTCATGGAATGCAGTCGTTTTTTAGTTCTTTATTCGACAGGCTCATTTTTCATCTTTCTTTGTTCCTGCTGGAATCGGTGCGTCTAAATATTCTTCTAATGTTATTCCTTTTTCCATTATTTCTTCTGCAATATCACCGACATAACGAAAATGCCACGATTCATGCATATAACCGGTAATCTCTTCTTTTCCTTCAGGGTAACGTAAAATGAAACCATATCGAGCGGCATTTTCATTTACCCATTGACCTGCAGGGGTTTGGCCAAAACGGTTCGAAGCAAAGTCTTTTTCATTGCCTACTTCTCCAATATCAAATGCAAGTCCCGTTTGATGTTCAGAGTAGCCTGGACGTGCGCTATAACGATCCGCTTCGCTTTCTCCGTCACGATTTTTGTAACGGTTGTATAAGTCAACTTGGTAGTCATAAGAACGATATGTACTAAAGGCTGTAATTGTAAAGCCGGCACGTTTTGCATCTTCAGCCATTTTTTCAAAAGCGGCACGCGCTTCTTTACTTTCGCCCGGTGCAAATGTTGCTGGTAGCGGATGTAATTTGTTAGCAAGCAAGTGACCGTTAATATACGTCGGTTCATCTGGTAACGTCATACCTTCGACGTATCCATTTTCGTCAACGTAAATCGGTTCTACTTTTTCTTCCTCTTGTTCTGCTCGCTTTTCTTCTTTTTGTTGTTCGACAGAAGGCGCTTTTACTTCTTTCAACTGTTGTCCTTCCCATAATAACCAAATGATTGCAGCAGCGGCGACAACAATTAGTGTACTCATCGCCCATAGTAACGGACGGCTTTTAGTTTTCATACGTTTCTCTTCCTTTTACAATGATTTTGTCTTTTGAGTGTATCATATTTTTTCGACAGAAAAAGTCATCTTATCTATTTATTTGCTCTTTTTCCGACAAATAAATGATAAAATGACTTCTTTTTACGCTTTCTTTTCGACGTCTTCTTGCGCTGGTATTTCTTTTGCGTAAAACATCCGCCCTAAGAACGTTTGGAATACGAGTAATGCACCACTTACCGTCCAGTAAAGTGGAAGTGCCGCCATTACATTAAACGAAATAACCATAATCATAATCGGTGAAAAATAAATCATAAATTTCATCTGTTGCTTTTGTTGATCCGGCATCGTCCATAATGAAACGCGCGCCTGGATGAAATAAACGAGACCTGCAAGGAGTGTCATCGCAATATCTGTTTCACCTAAGTTAAACCATAAAAACGGTTGTGCTTTCACTTCTGGAGAATACAAAATTGCAAAATACAATCCCATAATGATCGGCATTTGAATGAGTAATGGTAAACAACCCATATTCAACGGATTGACACCATGTTTGGAGTAAAGTCCGACCATCTCTTGTTGTAACTTCATTAAGGCTTCTTGATCGTTACGTTCTTTCGCTTCTTTTAATTTCTTTTGAATCTCTTCCATCTCAGGACGAAGCGCATCCATTTTCACTTTCATTTCTTGTTGCGTTTTGTAATTTTTCAACATGAAAGGCATTAAAATAAAACGAACGAGCACGGTAATAATAATAATCGCCCATCCGTAACTTCCGCCCATTTGGGTACTAAAAAACTCTAAAAACCACTCCATCGGACGAACGAATGTTGAATAGAAAAACCCCGTTTGGTTTTCAACACTTTGACATCCGCTCAAAAAGAGAGCAGCCGTCGTCAGAAGTACGAGCAATGTTGCTTTTTTATTCAATTGCTTCACCTTCACTCTTTTAAACTATTAAAAAGTATACAACACTTCTTGGATGAAACCAAACGATACAATATGTTTTCCTTTGAACGAACAACGTGCAAAATCTCTACCCGAACTGAAACACATGCTTCAGTTGGCGTAGAGATATCCCAAAACGTTATTGTTGTTCTTCATACGTGAAGTGGAAAAAATCACGCTCTAAACTGTTACGAAATCGTCGTGGTGTCTGATTCGTATATTTTTTAAAAATACGCGTAAAATAACTTTGATTACAAAAATGGAATCGGTCCGATATGTCTGATATTTTTTCATTTGAAAAGCGTAAATAATATTGCGCTTCTTCGACTTTTCGAATGTTAATATATTCGACGAGTGTGACACCTGTATGTTCTCTAAAGATTCGTGACAAGTGACTCGTACTTACATTAAACTCATCTGCTATCCCTTCAACAGTTAAAAATGTGAGTAAATTTTCGTCGATATAATGGATGACATCGTTTACTGTATGATGTTCGAACGTAGGCACTTGGCGTCCGCGTAATACATACATGTAAAACTCGAGTAATTCATCTGCTACAGCATGTTCATTCGACGTATTCATTTTCGTTTCAACGATCGTATCGCATACGATATTAAACGTAAATGCTTCCGTCGGCTTTAGATGGTGATATGCGAGTCGACGCGTTACGAGACCCGACAAGACGATGAAATAATTTTTAACACAAAGCGGCTCTTTATCGCGATGTGTCGCTAAATAATCGATGAGCTCATTTAACTTTTGACGGGCTCCTTCTTTATCTAAATATTCAAGGTCTAGTAAAAATGCATCTTCTAAACGGTAAAACGATTTTAAATCGGTAACATTACTTTTCGTATGACACCTACCGCTTTCGCCTCTCGGTTGTTCAATTGCTGTTGTAATCATATAATTCATTGAAAATACCCCCTACCCTTCTAAAACATAAAAAGCGCCTCTCCCCTTTATTTCGGTAGAGAAGCGTCTTTGTTAATTATTTAGAAGATTTATTTTCATTTTCATCTTTTTTCTCATCTTCTTTTGCTTCTTCCTCTACAACTTCATTGTAGTATTGGACACTCGTTTGAGCACCTTCGCTCACCATGTTCGTGTCGCGGAAGTCGTAAGGGTCCGGGTTTCCTTCTTTTTCTACTAGATCGCTATGACGTGGATCATGTTCATATGTTTCTTCTTCCGGCATGAACGTTTGAATCGTTTCGTCTACTTTATCTTTTAAATCTTCCGCTACTTGTTTAGCTTTTTCGCGGTTTTCTTCTTTTCGGAAAAATGCATATGCCCCTGCTCCTGCTGCTGCTAATGCGGTTAATAAAAGTCCTTTGTTGTTTTTTGCCATAATGGAAAAACCTCCTCGTTGTCTTCTTCTTTACTTATAGCCATTTCTTTCATTTTATAAACCTCTTCTTCGTATTTTATCCCATTTTTTTAAGAAACGAGGGGGATTTTATCGTTTCCTTGACAAAAAGGGGAACAATCCTTTATCTAATTGAGCGCTAAAAAAGGTACTTGAATAGTTCAAGTACCTTTTTTAGGTGACGTTATGCTTCTTCTATCATATCTTCAGGTCGTTTGGCATATATGAATACGGCAGCGACGTAAAATAAAATAGAAGGGAAAGCGACAATGCCAGAGAAGATTCCAGCGGCAATAAAAAAATGTGCCGAACGTTTCGGAATTTCGGTAACAGATAATTGGCGATATGCTAAAATAACGAACAATAAACTAATGATCATGCTACTTGCGAACAAATAAAAATAAATCGCATAGTCGTTCGTCCAGCTCACTAAATAGTCAAACTCTGGTCCGGTTAATCCGTTACTCGTATCTTGCACGATCGACATCTTCACACTTTCTTGTAAAGATGGATCACCGTTCATCGCTTGAGCGCTGACGACGAGTAATAACGAAATGACGAGACCGAGTACGACAAAAACACTGCCGAGCATAGCTAATACTTTTTCAGCCGTTCGAGACATCGGATACTCCCTTTCTACTTCCTATTTTCATACGTTCATTATACCAAATGTTTTCGCCGTTGTCGTTTGCTCTTCTATCGTTCACATCAAACATCGTATTTGAACTACTACTTGACTAAAGTCTCGTAGTTACGCTCCTAAATTGAGTATTCTTAAAATAATCAGTTTGCTACAACAAATTACAACATATAGGATATGGCAAAAACATTCGGTTCTTTTTCAAGTGTTGGGGTGACGAATCCGTCACCCTAAATGAGAACCTATATTTTTATACTTATGACTCAATAAAATCTTTGCTCGGAAGTGATCAAAAGAACGAAAGCCGTAGGCTGCTCTTTTGATCACTTTCGT
>JASLJC010000021.1 GCA_030152585.1 Savagea sp.
ACGAAAGTGATCAAAAGAGCAGCCTACGGCTTTCGTTCTTTTGATCACTTCCGAGCAAAGATTTTATTGAGTCATAAGTATAAAAATATAGGTTCTCATTTAGGGTGACGGATTCGTCACCCCAACACTTGAAAAAGAACCCTTTTTTCATCTTATTTCGTTTGATAAATGCGGTTTGTAAAATGAACGTTGGTCGAGTGAAAAAATACGTCCCGTAAATTGACCGCTTTCGGTTTTTTCTAATTCTCGAGTGAGTGTCTGCATTTTTGCGTCGATGTTGTCGATGTAGTGTAAAATTTCTGCTTCTTGTAACATCGGTTTTTTCGGGCTTCCCCATTCTTCTTTGCCGTGATGGGATAAAACCATATGTTGCAGTAACATGACTTCTTCTCCGTCGTAATGTAATGCTTTGGCAACGTCTGCAATTTCACTCACCATTAACGTAATGTGACCGAGTAAGTTTCCTTTCGCCGTATACGTCGTCGCGATTGGACCTGACAGTTCGACAACTTTTCCGATATCGTGCAAAATAATACCAGCAAACAGTAAATCTTGATTTAATGTCGGATATAACTTCGCAATCGCATCGCCGAGACGAAGCATCGACGCAACATGATCGATTAAACCTGACACGTAGTTATGATGGTTGTTTTTCGCAGCAGGGTATACTTGAAATGCTTGTTCATGACGTTGAACAATCGTTTCGGTTATACGACGAATCGGTTCGTTTTCAATACGACGTATATATCCGACAACTTCTTCATACAATTGCTCTTTCGGTCGTTTCGCAGCCGGCACGAGGTCAGCTAATTGCACTTCATCTTCTTCTGTAATCGGGCGAATGTTTTTTACCCGTAATTGCGTACGGCCTCGATAGTCGTGTACTTCACCTCCGACGTAAACGATTTCGCCTCCACGATACAACGTTTCATGTTCTTTCGTCGTATTCCACAATTTCGCTTCAATCGTTCCTGTTTTATCTTGCAAATGTAACGTCATATACGGCTGTCCTTTTTGTGTAACACTTGCCGATGATTCTTGAATGAGTAAATAAAGATCGAGACGATCTCCTTCTTTGTAATTCGCTAATACTGTCATCTTGTTCTCTCCTTTTTATTCTTTTCCTAAACGTAACGCCCGTCGAATATCTTTCAAAGAACGAGACGGTCCGTACATCAGTACGCCTCCACGATAAACACGTGCTCCAAAAATACCGAGTAGTACAATTGTAAGAAGCATCAAGAAAATGGCCAGTAACGGCTCCCACATCGGTAAATCTAATAACCCGACACGTAAAAACATGACGAGCGGTGTGAAAAATGGGAAGTATGAAGCCCACTGCATCCACGTCGCATCAGGGTTGTTCATTCCGAAAACGGAAATCATAAATGCCGCAATAATGAGTAATGTCATCGGCATAATGAGTTGTTGTGCATCTTCTGTTCGACTCACGAGCGAACCGAGTAAAGCTGCAAGTGTCGCATATAAAAAATAACCGAGTATGAAAAAGACGAAACCGTAGATCCATGTCGACGTACTCACTTCAGAAAAACTAAATAAGTTGCCCATCTCTCCGAACGACTGACGTTGCGACACGACATAACCGAGCGTGCCGAGAAAACCGAGCTGTAAAATACCGAGTGTACCAATTCCTAAAATTTTAGCAAACATATGTGTCGTCGGCGATACGCTCGAAATTAAAATTTCCATTACACGCGACGATTTTTCTTGTGCAACTTCAGCAGCGATCCACCCAGAATACATTATGACGGCAAAATAAATGACGAACATAATGAAGTAGACGAGTATCGTCGCTTGTTGCAATTCTTTTTCTGATTTTGCGGTTGCGGATATATTTTCTTTCGTAAAGGTAACAGGTACGGTAAGTGATGCGAGTTGTGCCTCTGTTAATTGTAACATTTCGGCACTTTTTGCCGCTTGCATTTGTTGTACCGTCTCTTGAACGATTGTCGGTAAAACGAAATCGGTCATTTTACTTGAAACGTAATGCGCTTCGTACGGATTGTTATCTTCAATCACAACGTAACCTTCAATCTTTTGTTCTAACACTTTTTTATTTAGTTGATCTTTCGACGCGGTCGCTCGTTTTACCGTCATCCTCTCTTCACCAAACGTTCGAACGAACCGTTCATACACTTCATCAGACGTTGTGCTAACGACGAGCACTTCTTCTTCGTTGTGATCCATTCCGAGCATTGCACGTGCTTCTTTCATTAAAATGGGCGCATTCGCTAATCCGATAATTCCGATTGCCAATAAAATGGTCGTAATGACGAACGCTTTCGTACGTGCTTTCATCCAAAATGCTTGTTGAAAAATAAGCCAAAATTTATGCATCCGGTCCACCTACTTTTTCAATGAATATGTCATGTAAAGACGGTTCTTCAATTGAGAAATGACGAACCTCACCCATTTCGGTCGCACGGTGCAAAATTTGTTGGGCGACTCGTTCTTCTTCGATTTGAATTTTGACCCCTTCTGTTACGCGGTCATAAGTCAAGACACCTTCTATTTCATCGAGCCACGTATGGTCAAAATCGCCGTAAAGCTGGACGGCTTTGCGACCGAATGACTGTTTCACTTCTCGTAGCGAACCGTGTACACGTTGTGTACCATTTTTCATCATCGATAACTGTTCACACAATTCTTCAACGTGATCCATCCGATGACTTGAAAAAATGATCGTCGCCCCATCGTTTCGAAAATCTAAAATCGCGCGTTTCAACATTTCGACATTTACTGGGTCGAGTCCTGAAAAAGGTTCATCTAAAATTAATAATGAGGGATTGTGCATAAGCGCTGCGATGACTTGCACTTTTTGTTGATTTCCTTTTGACAACTCTTCTACTTTTTTATCGCGATAATGAACGATTTCAAAACGTTCTAACCAATGAAGTGCAGCTTCTGTTGCTTCTTTTTTCGTTAAATTTCGTAATTGTCCTAAAAAGATGAGTTGTTCTAACACTTTCATTTTCGGATACAATCCGCGCTCTTCTGGTAAGTAGCCGATATACGGGCTCGTTTCATAACCGATCGGTTCGCCGTTCCACGTAATCGTTCCTTCTGTCGGCTCGAGTAAACCGAGTATCATACGAAACGTCGTCGTTTTCCCTGCACCGTTTGCACCGAGAAAACCATACATCGTCCCTTTTTCTACTTGTAGTGATAAATCGTTGACGGCGACGACATCTCCGAATCGTTTCGTAACATGTTCTAATTTTAATGTCAAAATGTCTCCTCCTCTTTTCTTTATTATATACCTTCTGAACATTTTGTTCGCTTTCTTTATACGAAACACTGTACGATTTGTTTCATTTTACCTACTTTCCGACAGAAGGCACCCACTTCAAAAAATGTGTAGGGCGCAGCCCAATTTGTAAGTGGGGGATGAATGTCGGTAGCGTTAGCCTAAAGGCTGGTCTTGTTTAGTAGCTTCATCTATACTATATTCAGTGTTAGTTAGGAAATATATTGAAAATATGGTTTAAAGTGAAGTGAAATCAATGCTAATTCATAAAGCTTATAAATTTCGTATTTATCCTAATAAAAAACAAGAAGTATTAATTGCTAAAACGATAGGTTCTTCTCGTTTTGTGTTGAATCACTTTTTAGCTAAATGGAAAGATACTTATAAAGAAACAGGAAAAAGTTTAACCTTTAAGACTTGTTCTTCTCAATTAACACAATTAAAGAAAGAGTTAGAATGGTTAAAAGAAGTAGATAGTATTGCTTTACAATCTTCTGTTAAAAATCTTGCTGACGCTGGAACTGACCCCAAAGTGTGGGACAAACATAAAAAACACCTTTAAGTACAAACAGAATTTAAGTATTCTGAAAATACTTGGAGGTGTTTTTTGTGTCAAAGAAAATAAAAAGAGTGAGTTATCCTGCAGAGATCAAGATGAAAGCTGTTGAAATGAGATGAGCTGGAGTTCCAATTAAAGAAATAATGGATGAATTACTAATCAAAAATGCTACCCAAATTAAAACATGGACCAAATGGTATAAAGAAGGAGAAACCCATGGGTTTCATCAGCCTGTTGGAAAGCAATATAGCTATGGAAAAGGTCCTGATTTCGACTCTGAAATTGAAGAACTCCGATATAAAAATAAGGTTTTAGAACAGCAAGTCATGGTGCTAAAAAAGTACAAGGAATTGGAAAGGAAGTGGTACAACAAGCCTTGGTAAAGGCAGTACAAGAGTTAAGTGTAGATATCACTATTCAACAAGCTTGCGATGCTTTAGAAGTTTCAACGTCCTCTTATTATCGTTGGAAAAAAGAGTTGAAAGAAGAATCGCCACAACAAGAATTAGAGAAGCAAATTGGAAAACTTTGTAGAGCAAACAAATTCAGATATGGTTATCGAAAGATCACGGCTCTCCTTCGTCGTGAAAAGATTGTAAATCACAAAGCTGTTCAACGTATCATGCAGAAAAATAATTGGCAGTGTCGTGCGCGAATGAAAAAGAGAAATCGAATAGGACAACCTCACTTTGTTGCAGCTAACCATTTAAATCGAAATTTCCAAGCAAAGCGCCCTTTAGAACGCTTGATTACAGATATTACGTATTTGCCCTTTGGGCAAAAGATGCTTTATTTGTCAAGTATCTTAGATGTCTACAATGGTGAAATCATTGCGTTTACAATCAGTGATCATCAAAATGTATCTCTGGTGTTAGATACGCTTAGTCAGCTTCCAGAGCTTTCTGGGAATTGTATTCTTCACAGTGACCAAGGATCTGTTTATACATCGGCAGCGTATCAATCTGAAATCAAAAAAAGAGGCATTACCATGAGCATGTCCCGTAAGGGAACGCCCGCTGATAATGCCCCAATTGAGTCGTTTCATTCGACTCTGAAATCAGAAACATTTTATCTTGACGAAATCACTCAAACAACAACAGCCATTGTCAAAAGAGTCGTACAAAATTATATTCAATACTACAACAAAGATCGTATTCAGACAAAATTAAACAGTCAATCACCGATAGATTATCGGCAATTGACTGCTTAACATAACTTAAAGGTGTTTTGATTTTGTCCCAAGGACAGGGGTCAGTCCCTTATAGAGTAATGTTTTTATTTTAATCTATCACATTAGTAAATACTGATAGATTAAAATTCGTTGTGTTTAATATATTTATATTGTGTCTTTACATCATCAGGAAGACTATTAGAAAAATAGTAATTATCTTCGTGAGCAACATAGACTAATGTACCATCATAAAAAGTATTTATTTCAATTTTTCTATTCTTGTCAAAATTTTCAATTCTATAAGTGTAAGTGTGTTCAGGTTCTTTTTTATAAACAATATTAACTAAAAAAACTCCGTTTTTCCAATCTTGGACTTCTGTTTTTTTAAGAACATCATCAGAATAACCTTGTTTTTCAATGTATGAAGCAACTTTCGACGAACTTTTTTTACCGTCAATATAAATTGCTGTTCTCCAACTACCAAACAGAAACAAAGGAACTAAAACCACAACACTCACGATAATTATAACTTTTTTTTTCATGTTTTTCACCTCCTCGTTTAACTTTATCTTACATATTTTTTCATTAAAATACAATTTTTAATTTTTAATAAAAAAACGTTTACATTTCTAATTAATTTGAATATGATGTAATAGCAAGAAAATAAAGGAAGTGTTTTTTTGGAAAATCTATTCAAGTTAGAAAAGTTATTCACGTTGACCGTTTCAATTTTTGCGATTTCCCTATTTATTTCTTTTGAAGCCAGTGCAGATGAAGCCGTTGAAGGTTACTATGAAATGAGTGATTTTGAAGTTTATGAAGCAGCAATTGAAGAAAAAGTAATTGAACCCTCCATGACATTTGAAGAATGGACTAATTTTATAACAATTGAGGACGATGGCGAGGAGTGGGTAACTGAAAACCCGAATACTCGTGCTCCTTTTAGTATTCTTCGAGATTTAAATAAAGGGGATTTTTTAGTTACTGACTCAACCTCAATTCCCGCAGTCGGACATTCCGCTATTGCAGTATCAAACCAAAGAATTTTGCATATTGGTGGTTATGGAGAAGTACCTACGCTAATGAAACCTACAGATTGGGTAAATAGATACGGAAACGACTACCACACTTCAATTTATCGTGTCAATGCGACAGCTGGAAATAGAGCTGCTGATCACGTTCTTGCAAAATACCGAAATTCAGGCGTTCCATATAGCCTTTCAACAACTCTAAAAACATACGATAAAACATATTGTTCTAAAATTGTTTGGCAAGGGTATCATTATGGAGCAGGACAACTAATGAAAACACCGGCTGGCGGATATAGCGGAAGAGCGTTACCATATAATCTTAGAACATATTTAACAAGAGGTAATTTAACTAAAGTGTACGGTAAAAGTTCTAAATTTTAATTCAATAATTAAATAGAGAATAACAAGAAAAGAAGAAACCTAAAAATCTAGGTTTCTTCTTTTCTTCCATTGCGTCCCCTCCAACAACACTAGACAGACAACTATCCGTCTGTCCATTCCTAGTGTCCTCTAAATGCGATATAAGACAAGCGCCCAGCCAATCGGATCAATCGGAAGTGCGGATTGAACCATTGGCTTATCAAAAATTCCCCAACAAAAAGAGGCTGGGACAAAACCTAGCCAAATAAAAACCCAGTATCCGTTTATTTTTAAATAGGTGGATACTGGGTTTTATCTTTATGCACAATTCCTTCGGATTTGTGAGTATAAATTTTCGACCAGTGGTCGAAAATATTCAAAAAAGGTAACAAAAAAAGGACATCCTTTGATAGAATTAAAGTATCCAAACCAAATTCTAAAGGAGTGTCCTTATGTTTAAAAATTATACTATGAACCAATTAGTTTTGCCAATAGATTTAGAAGTTTCTTTACAAGAAAATGATATTGCTTTTCACATTCATCATCTAGTAGAGAGTATTCCAAAAGAAGCCTTTCGACCATTTTTTAAGAACAATGGCTGTCCTGCATATGATCCTCGAATGATGTTAAAAATTATTTTATGCGGTTATACGCAATCAGCTTTTTCTGGAAGGAAAATGGAAGCTTTTCATGATAGTTTGCGAATGATGTGGCTTGCGCAACGATAAAAGCCAAGTTATCGAACAATCAACAGATTTCGTGTAAATCCTCATGTACAAGAATTATTACGCCAGTGCTTTGTTCAATTTCGAAGTCACTTAGTGAAAGAAAAAATGATTAAAGAAGAAGCTATCTTTATTGATGGTA
>JASLJC010000022.1 GCA_030152585.1 Savagea sp.
ACGAAAGTGATCAAAAGAGCAGCCTACGGCTTTCGTTCTTTTGATCACTTCCGAGCAAAGATTTTATTGAGTCATAAGTATAAAAATATAGGTTCTCATTTAGGGTGACGGATTCGTCACCCCAACACTTGAAAAAGAACCATAATATGTGTGTTGAGGTTTCTACACAATTCCCTATGCAAGACGTGAAGCTCGCTATCAATTTCTCAAATTCCCTGGCGTCTACAAATCCATACAAAATGGTGTGCTTGAAAAAGAGCCGTTTACATATAAGGTTATTCAAAGCGATTTAAAGTATAAAATGTCATGACAAACGATATTAATAGATACTTTAGCATAGATGTTCATGTGTCAAAACCATCATATATAAGAATAAAAGAAAAGCGAAGATAGGTATTTATTCTTTGTAATACTGAAAATATGATACAATAAAAGTTAACAATAACTATTTTAACAATGAAAGGGTGTATCGAATGAAGTCGCAAATTTACGTAATTACTGAAACATTATTAGAAGCGGTTGATTATTTAAAAAAGCAAATCCAACAACAAAACGTAAATGAAATTATAATGATCAGCTCTACAATGGTTGAAGCGATAGAATCTGTTTATCGATCGAGTCAACAAAGTGAGAATGAAGAATTAAAACAATCGGCAGAAGGAGTTTTAAAGAGCTTTCAAGCATTAATCGAATCATTAAATGAAGGTGATTTGCAAACGATGCAAGCGACAATTCAGTTTTCGTTAGAACCTAACATACGAAAATTACATAAAATGACAGAACAAGAAGAAAAATCTGAAATTTTAATAGGGATTTATGATGATACATATGAGCCTGAACAATCATATAGAAAAGAACGACTCGAAGCGTTAGTGAAAGAAGCACCTCGTCAAAATACATCTTTAGTTTTATTTACATCAAAAGATGTTGATTTTGACCAAGAAATAATTCATGGTCGAGTTTATAAAGATGGAAAATTTGTCGATCAAGACACGAGATTTCCGGATGTCATTTCTAATAACTTCCCTAAAATATATTATGCACAAAGTTTGGAAGAACGTCGTTTAAGAGAAATGATTCCATTTACTTCTCATACGTTTGGTAATAAGTTGTCCTTACCGAAAAAACTTCTGAAAAATCCTCAAACTGCCGATTTATTTATTCCTTTTATTGGTGTAACGAGTATGAGAAAAGTAAATGAGTTTTTTGAAAAAAACAATAAAGCCGTTTTAAAACCGATTAGTTCTGCTCGAGGTGAAAATATTCATTTTATTGAACGAGTCAATGATAAATATAAAGTATCAAGTGGAAAAGATGTATTAATAGTGAGTTATTTAGTATTCAAAACTTGGATAGAAGAAAGTATCGTACCTGAGCATTACATTTTACAAAAATATGTAAAAACAGTTACTAAAAAAGGAGAGCCTTTCGACTTTCGTGCTCACATGCAAAAAAATGAAGAGGGAAAGTGGCATTTAACAAAGTTATATCCTCGTGTTGGTAGTGCTAAAGGAATTTTAAGTAATATTAGTACGGGTGGATATACGATGGATATCGAACCGTTTTTAGAACAAGAGTATGGAACACAAGCAGAAGCAATTCACAAAAGACTAATTGAGAAAAGTTTTTTAATTGCAAAAGAAATTGATAAAAACTACCGTATGTCTGTTGATGAAATGGGAATCGACTTAGCGATCGATCAAAATCAACATATATGGATGCATGAATCAAACCCTGGACCACAATCAAAATATCACGAAGAAGAAAGAGCAGTTCATACGATAGGATATGCTAAATATTTAGCGAAAAACAAAATATTTTATTCGAATGAAATTCAAGAAGAAACAGGATTTGATAATCAATTTCAAGCGAAAGGTTCACCATTAACAGTAGTTGACTGGAAGGAAGAAAAGCCGGTCATTGGCTTATTTACGACTAAGACATTAGACGACGCGAAATTAAATCAAGTAAGTGCATATGTAGCCGCGTATTATAATGCGTATTTTTATACGTTTGAAGCATCAGATATTGATTTATCAATGAACGTCATTCGTGGAAATGTATATGCAGACGGTCAATGGGTAGAAAAAATTGTACCGTTTCCAGATGTAATATACGACCGCCTCAGAATGAGAGGATTACAACCGTACAACTTATTTTACGAAGCGTTTGATTTTTATGGCGTACCGATGACACATACAACAGAAGCAGGGTCGATTGATAAATTAACATTGTATGAACAACTGAGCAAATATGAGCAATTACAAGAACATTTAATTCCATTTATAAAAATTGAAACGTATGAAAATATTGAAGAAGGATTGCGTCAATATAAAAATTTAATATTAAAGCCGAGAAGAGGTTCTTTTGCACAAGGGATTATTATCATTCGAACGATAGAAGCAGGTCAATATTTATGGACTGTAAATGATAAAGACGAAGAACTGACAACTCAACAATTGAAAGAGAAATTACGTCAGTTAAACGCTTCACAATATGTCGCTCAAAAATTTATAGACTCGTTAACAAAAGAAGGACAAGCATTTGATTTACGTTTTTATACGATGAAAGACGTTGAGAAAAACGAATGGACTTCAATTGGAAATTACGTGAGGATAGGTTATGGTCGAGATACAATTAAAGCGATGACGATGGGTGGATATACAGGAAGGTTAGAAGGCTTTTTAAAACGGAATCGTCCTCAATTTACGAAATATAAAGTCCAACAATTGGAACGTTTTTTAGCAGAAGTATCTTCCATTTATGAAAATGAAACAGAAGGTCGTTTTTTAGATTTAGCTTTCGATATTTTAATTGACGAACAATCGAATTTTTATTTAATCGAGTTAAATAGTAACCGTCCAGGAAGTTATAATATGGAAATAGAATTAGCTTCATATGCCATAAAAGCTTGTTTGAATATCTTGGAAAAAGAACAGAGGTAATCTAATGATTATAGGATTAATATTCGGTGGAAAGTCGCCAGAACATAATGTATCCGTAGAGACTGCGTTAACGTTTAGCCAGTGGATTGATTATTCGAAATATGAAGTACTACCTGTTTTTATTACGAAGCAAGGTCAATGGTTACAAGGTGAAAAACGAAGAAGACCATTAAACAACCAAGATGTATTGAAAATAGTTGAACATAAAAATGCACTTACTAAACTAACTTGTGATATTGCAGTACCATTATTGCATGGTATGAACGGGGAAGACGGTACAATTCAAGGTGTCTTTGAAATGTTAGATATCGCTTATACAGGTAATGGTGTTGCTGCTTCTGCGATCAGTATTGATAAAGCTTTAACGAAAAAAATGTTAGAGTCTCACGGTATCCCACAAGTGCCATATGTTATTTTAAAAGAAGAAGAATGGATACGTGCACAAAAAGAAAAAGAAGAAGAAATTACAAATCAATTACAGTTTCCTCTATTTATTAAACCTGCAAAACTTGGCTCAAGTATTGGGATTACGAAAGTATATAAAGAAGAACAATTAATAAATGCAATCAATGAAGGATTTTTATACGATGATACATTAATGATAGAAAATGGATTGAACATTCGAGAGATAAATATTGCGGTACTCGAAACGTCATCAACGATTATAACGTCATTACCGGGCGAAACAGTTACAGAAAATGAGTATTATGATTATGATGCAAAGTATAACGATCAGTCAGAAACGATTAAAAAAATAGCATCATTAGACTTGAAAATAGAACAATCACTTCAAATGCTAGCGAAAAAAATATTTAAAGCTGTGAATGGTAGTGGTTTAATGCGAGTCGATTTCTTTTTAACGGAAGATGGTGCAATTTATTTAAATGAAGTGAACACTTTACCTAGCATGGGAGGAGATAGTATGTATCCTTTTATGTTAGAAGAGTCCGGTGTTAAAAAAGAAGAAATTGTCGAACATTTGATAACAGTAGGGTTAAAACGATATGAAGCAAAAAAAAGAAAGAAATTAGATTATGAATCATTGAAATAACGCTAAATTAGACTTCATATAGTAAATCCCATCTCATTTAAGTTAAAGCGATAAGATAGTGAATGAAGATATATAAATTTTTTAAAAATAATTTGTATTCTGTTATTTAACAATTTTAATGCCTAGTATTTTTATTTTAAAAATTTATCATATTGAAAAATGAACCCTTTTATCATGATATGCTATGATAGAAGGGTTCATTTTCTATTGGAGGGATGATATGGAATTAGAAGATTGGCTCAATATCGGACTCGGGTTGCTCGGTTTACTTGTACTCCTTGCGGTCGTTTTAGGTATTTTGGCGATCGTCGCTCTTTTTTTCGAAGGGTTGCGTTATATGTTTCAAAAATTGTGGCCTATTTTGACGGTCATCGGCATTGTTCTTCTTCTGATTGCCGTTGTCGTCGGGAGTGTTTCGACTTATTTGGAGAAGCGAACGCCTCGTGTCCCGTTTGCTTTCGTGACGCGCTTTTTCGATACGGAGACATCAGACGAACGTTTGAAAACACCTACCCCCGAAAAGACGCTCGAAGAACGTATCGAGTCGTATGTAGCGGAATATGGCGAACGTTTCGTAGCGAGTGTCAATGCGCGTGATTTTTCACTCGTTCAAGATGAGTTGTACCCAGATAGTCCGTTGTACCGTTCTCAAGAAGCGTTAGTAGAACGTCTCAGTCGTCGTAATATAACCGAACGTATCGTCACGTTTGACGTATACGACGTCGCCGTTGAATCGGAAGAATGGGCATTTGTCAAAACGTACGAAGCGATCGACGTCTACGGACCTGACGGTGTCAAAGAGACCGCACTGTATTGGACGTACCATTTAAAATGGAACGACGCTCGTCAACGGTATGAGCTTTATGCTATTGAAGAGACGAAAAGATAAATCCATCGATTTATCTTTTTTTGTCTCTTAATGATGATGGTGATGATGTCCCGATGCGACAGGTTCGATTTGACATAAAACCGATGCATCGTGTGTATGCGCGTTCGTTTCAAGTTGAATCGTCACGTGGTGGACGTTTAAGTGAAGTAAGTCATGTTCGATTGCCTGCAGAAGCGGTTCACTTTGTTCAATCGTCATCTGTCCATCGACGACGAGGTGACATGAAAGCGCATTAAGTCCACTTGTAATCGACCAAATGTGTACGTCATGAACGCTTAAGACGTCGTCGTACGTTTGTAACGTTTGAACGACTTCCTTCATTTCGACGTTAGACGGCACGCCTTCCATTAAAATGTGTAAGCCTGACTTTGCGACGAAATAACCGCTGCGTAAGACGAGTACAGCGACGATAATACTCGCTAGTGGATCAGCCCATCCCCAACCGAAAAACATTATGAGGAGTGCAGCGACAATCGCGCCGACTGAACCTAACATATCACCGATGACGTGAAGGTAAGCTCCTTTCATATTTAAATTCCCTTCTACGTCACCGCCTCGCATCATCACAAAAGCGACGACAAGATTGACAGCTAAACCGATACTACTGACAATGAGCATCCCTGTCGTTGCGACTTCTGGCGGGTGTGCAAATCGTTGAAACGCCTCAATAAAAATGAAAAGCGCGATGATGATTAACGTTATCCCGTTTAATACCGCAGCTAAAATTTCAAACCGTTTATAACCGAACGTTTTCCGTTCGTTAGCCATTTTTTCGCCTAATGTAAAGGCAAGTAACGCAATCGCTAGTGAAAATGAATCGCTTAACATATGACCGGCATCTGCGAGTAATGCAAGACTATTCGTCCATATGCCCCCTATTACTTCAACGATCATGTAAGCTGTAATAATGAAAAAAGAAAAGAGTAACACTTTTTTATTTGCACTATGTGTATGGTCGTGTTCGTGAGTCATCGTCATCTTCCTCCTTATTCGTCGTGTGTAGCATGTTCAATTGCTTGATGTAATAAATTCATGACGTGGTCATCGTCTGCTGAATAATAGATCGTCGTTCCTTCTCTTCGAAACTTTACGAGTCGCAAATTTTTTAAAAAGCGTAATTGGTGAGAAACGGACGATTGACTAAGTCGTAATACTTCAGCAATATGATTGACGGAATGTTCATTTTCGCAAAGTAAATGCAAAATTCGAATACGCGTCGGATCACTTAACGCTTTAAATGTTTGAGAAACGACAAATAACGTTTCTTCGTCTAATGCGTCGTGTTGAGTTTTCAAATCGTTTCCTCCTTATATGAGTATGTGTTCATATATTAAGTTAAAGGGAAGGGAAAGTCAATATATGACACTTTAAAAGTGAAAAAACCGACTACTCGTTGAAGAGCAATCGGTTTCTTTCATTTTGAATATTCTTCTTTGAAAATCGCATCGAGTAAATCGATAAACGCACGCAGTATTGCCAGTGAGTCGTTGACGAGTCGATCGATATTTTCAATCGATACTTCTTGTGCGAGTCGTTGTGCGCTTTCGTGCATGTTGGCGTGCGGTTGTTCAATTTGTTCATACGCTCGAATGTGACGGAAGCGGGATACGTTCGCATAGTACCATTTTCCGAATTTGCATTGCATATGAGATGTGACGTTTTGTTTCGTTCCTGCTTTTTGTAACGTATCTTGTAAAAAATACGCATGATCGACGAGACGAGCGGATAAAATACTAATCGTCGTTTTTTCGTCGATCGGTTCGAGTGTCGGACGTAAAATGTGTTGAAGCTGTCGGACATATTGCGCTACGTTTTCAGAGAAATCGCTCGAGTTGGATAGTTCATTTGCCGTACGTGCGAGCGATTCAATCGCAGCTGAGCTACTTTCAGACGCTTCGGTTAAATAATCGAGTCCGTGTGCACCTTCTGTAATATTGTGTGAAACGTCGGTCAACTTGCCGACGTTCGTTTGCATATCGTTGAAGACGTCGATAAAAAATTGATCCGTCGAATGGATACTCGTTTCAGTTTCATATGACAGACGTTCAAAGTTTTGACGAATGTCCCCGATACTGTTGAGCGATTCTTTCGAGTCATTGGCGAGTTTTCCGACTTCTTGTGCGACGACGCTAAAGCCGCGTCCGTGTTCTCCTGCTCGAGCAGCTTCAATCGAAGCGTTCAAAGCGAGAAGTTGTGTTTGGTCGGCAATCGTTTCGACAGATGCTGTCATATCTGTGACGCGATTTAATCCTTCTGTTAATTGTTGAATCGAAGTAGAGCTCGCACTGAGAAGTTCTTGAACCTTACTCCCACCGTCTAACGTTTCATTTAAGTTGTGCAGTAACGTTTCCGTATGCATACTCACTTCTTGTAAGTTCGCGTTAATGGTCTGTTCCGTTGCGAGCATCTCTTCTGTATTTGAAGAAAGTTCTTCTGCGACACTCGAAATATGGGTCACTTCTTCTGCGACCTCTTTAATTTTATGCGTCGTTTGGTACGAAATGAGTTCCAAATGTGCCAACATAAAAGTAAGTAAAGCTTCACGAACATTTTTCTTATCTTCTGTATGTTGAAGTCGTGAAATATCACGCTCGAGTTGTTCGATTTTTCGTTTATACGTTCGTTGTAATGCTACATAATCTTGCGTCTTTTCTCCCTCTTTGGAAAAGAAAGAAAACCACTTCATGATTCATGCTCCCTTTCTTTATTTTCGACGGCCCATGTCGAAAAGTAATAACCCCCATCTTATTCTATACAGAATTTGCATCCTATATATTAAGATTATAAGAAACTTTTATGTCAAATAAGTATCATTTTGACTTCTATAAACAATAAATGGTTATTATATCCTAATAAAAAGAGAGAAATAGAAGTTTAGTACTATACAGTAATTGGCTACTTTGACTACTTTAATAGTTGTAAGACGCGTGATTCGTTGTCGTTAAAATGGGCGAGCATCGCGTGTTGCGCTTGTTGTAAAATACTCGCTTTCACTTCGTTCATTTTTTCTTTTGCCATATCGGCATCTTCAATACGTGAAAGTGCACTAGCTAGTTGTTCAGCACCAACGCGGACGTTACTTTCATTATGGTCGAGTCGATTCATAAGAGCGCCGACATTACCGAGTTCCGTTGAAATAAAAGCAATCGCTTCATCGATACGACCGAGTGCGATTGCAGCGTGGTCATATTCACGAACGCAGATCGGGCTGACGTGTCGTAACATCGTATCGAACGAGCGGATTGAAGCATGAACGTGGTCAAATGCATTCGGACCGGTTTGGAAAATAAATTGATTATCTTTGAACGAATCATTCTGTTTAATTTGATACTCGACTTCAATCGCGTTCTTTGGTTCGATGAGTGTCACGTTATCATAACGTAAATGAACGGCGTCATTGATGACCGTATATTGTTCGTCTGTTAACGTTTCACCGTTTAGTCGCACGACGACAGAGTCGATGACGAGTTCTGCATCGGGCAATGCGCTTTCAGTTTCGTGTTCACAATACGCATCTTCCCCATTTAAAGCGCTGACGTCGAGTGGAATCGGTTTCGGTGCAAAATATTCGACACGTAATCCCGTCTTTTTCGTTACATTAGCGTCTGGACGAGCATTGCCGACGAGTGTCACTTGACCGTTTTGGAAGACGTACCCGTGCGGATTGTCTTCTGTTGCGCGTTCGATCGGTTGGCCGTTAAACGTCACCCGTTGTAAATGAGCCCCATTCGGAACGTTTGTCGATAATGAAGTATTATCGACCGAGACGACGCGGTAGCTTTTCGCTTCGTCTTTTCCTTGAGGGCGAGCGTCACCATGCAGTTGGATTTGTTTCGTCGTTTCGTTCAATGTAAAACCATGTTCGTCATCGTATGAAATTTCGCCGTTTGGACCGAAAACACGAATCGCACGCGGCTCTTCTCGTTCGGCTACACCGTACGTTTCAGCGGACCCTTTTAATGTGAAGTCGTACGTTCCGTTTTGAATCGTTGCCGTTTCATTTTCTTGAACGTACGTATAACGGATGATATTTTGAGCGTTCGCTTCAGGGCGTGCATTTCCGTATATTTCGAATCGTTTCGTTTCTTGATTGTAGATGAAGCCATTTTGTTTGTCCGCATCGTATGGAATCACTTTCCCGTTAATCGTCAAATGAATACTTCGTTCATAATCTTCCGGTAAATCCGAATACGTCTCGGCTAACGATTGTTCAAATTTCACTTCGACTTTGTCGTCTCGATGAATCGTATCGACCGAAGTATGAATCATATGAATCGTATATTTTTCGTGATACCGTTTATCGTTCGTTAAAGAACTAGATCCGTAGTCGCTATTTGACTTTACGGCCGGACGAGCGTTTCCATACAATTCAATCGTATTATTTTCAAAATTGTAAAAGAAGCCGTTCGTCTTCGTCGCATCGTACGGAATAATCGTGCCTTTCGAATTGACGAGTTGAATCGATTGAGGTTTTCCCTCCTCTCCTAAATTGTACACTTGAGGTCTTTTTTGTAACGGGATTTCATAAAATTGTGGCTCATCTTTGTTCGTCGGAGGTGCATACAATACAGCAACTTTTTCGGCTTTGTCCATATCTGGACGTGCATCTCCATACAAGGTGACATGTCCTGTTTTTTTATCATACGTAAAGCCATTTTGTTTGTCCGCATCATAATGAATTTCACGATTCCCGACGAAAACACGTAACGATTTTTCAACCGTCGGATCAGGATTTTCTAAATTATACGTATTAATATCTTTAGCTGCTTGAATCATATGTGTCTGTGCATCTTTGTCGTGATCTTTTAAATAGTCCGCTCGTACCGATTCACGAAAAGATGGGCGGTATTTACCGTACATATAAATTTTTTTCGAGTCGGTATCGATATAAATGCCATCGGGTTGTTCACCTTGAGCGGGTTTCGTACTTAAAAAATGTTCACGTGGTACTTTTGTTCCGCCGACAGTAACACGTAGAGATGTCGGTCCTTCGGTTTCGCCTCGTATGTTATAAAAGTTTGAAAATCCCGGAATGTCATGTGTATAGACTTCATCAACTGCGCCGTCTCCGACATATTGGAATTGGTAATAATCTTGTGCATCGTCGACGGCTTCTTCTCCAATGATCGCATCTCCGAAAAATGTAACGACCGAGCCATTGACCGTATAACCTCCCGCTGGTTGTTCTCCTGTTCCATCCCAATACGTCAAAATACGTGCACCGTCGTCATTATATTTCGTAATTTGAAACGAAGCCTCTTTCGTATTCATTCGATACAATTCAGGTGGGGCTTTGAGCCGTTTTTGATTCGATTGCGGTGGCAAATCGAGTATATCTGTATTCGGAATGAGTTCTTCGTTTGCCCCAAGTGTTCCAGTATGAAGGTTGAATACTTGTTTGGCGATATTCCCTTCAGTCGTCGTATACAAAATGTCGATATCACCATTTGGGGCGACGTTCGGTGAAAACGTAAATCCATTCGGTCCGTTTTGATAGCCATAATTCGGCAAAGGGATATCTTTCGTATGAAGTGTCCCGTTTCGATGTAGAGCGAGCGTGCCACGGTCTGTCGTTAACGTATAATTTCCTGCTGTTAATCGTTGGGAAGCTGCTTCATTACGATCACTATGAATGACCGTTCGTTCGCCATTCAGTGCCATTTCGTATCGCTTTCCGCTTTTTCGTGTCGACTCAAAAATGACGCGCGTTCCGTCTTTTGAAAAGCGCGGCGTATGATCATTGACAGTCGTCAGTAGTTCACTTTTAGGAGGAGTCGACGGTGTACTGATGACTTGCGACTGCTTCCCTTGCACGAGGTGCGTTTCCGATTGCATTTCTTCTTCGTTTTTTCCTTGTACGTTGTAAACGTGAGATAACTCCGTCTGCTTTGTTGCCGAAGAGAGCGGAATGGAATCGGTCGTTTTTTTATCAAAATACGTAAAAGAATCAACTTCTGGATGTGTTAAAAGCGGACGCGTATTAAATTGTGTGTTGGCGACAATGTCACTTAAATTTTTCTTCAATGCATCGATTTCGTTTTGAATAATAAGTGTATCAGCATGAGATGTATTCGAATGAATGTCCGTTAAAGGAGCATTCATCGCTTGAATTGTTAACTCTCGAATACGTTGCGTAATTTCAGATAGTTCCATCATTGCACTATCAGCCGTTGCAAGTAATGATTTTGCATCCCCGATATTTCGTACTGCTTGATTAGAACCGATTTTCAGTGCGCGTAATTTTTCGCTAATCGCCATACCCGCTGCATCATCGGCTGCTTTTGTAATCCGTTTGCCGCTTGAAAGTTTGGCGGTAGATAGTTGTGTTTGTTCGTTATTTTTTCGTAATTGGTTCAAAATATGTAACCCATTCCCATTAATAATCATAAAGTAACCCCCTAAGTATTCCCAAATGACCTATATTATACACTTAATTTCTCAACAGGTGGCGGAATTATCCGAAGGGTGAACAGAAAACGTGGTAAAATGAAAATAGATTTGTTAGGAGGGGTTTTTTATGGAAAAAGAACGAGTAGAAGAAAGTTTGTCATTAACGGCATCACAAGAACAATTGAAACATGTGAAACAAATTCAGTTACATCATGAATCTGAAAGTGTGACGTATTACGAAGCCTCATTAGTCGAACGAGAAAAAGATACACTACGTCAAGCGACGGAAGATTGTAATCAACAGTACGACGCACTCACGATGACCGCTTTACAGACGATCAATATGTTAGATCAAATTGCGTCGTCCTATCAACAAACGACTGAAAATGAAGAAATCGCTCAACAACTGCAACAAGTCGCTTTTATGGCGATCCAACAATTGCAGCCATACGGCGTCGAAGAAATTCCAGTGATGGGAGAGCCGTTCGATCCTGCGACGATGGAGTCATTTGGTCGTTATAAAGAAGACGAGGAGCCAAGTGAACAACCGGTCGTAGCACTTGTACATCGCCGCGCTTTTCGCCAAGGAGACCGTATCATTCAAGATGCGATTGTCTATACGACATAAACGGAGAGGAGGAGCGGTATGTCTGTCGAGACATTTGAGCAACAGACGTATTATGAACTGTTTGATGTACCGAAAGAAGCCGATGCAGATACATTAAAGCGTGCTTATTATAAAAAAGTACGCCAATATCCGAACGAGACGCATCCCGAACACTTTATCTATTTACGCAAAGCATACGAAACGTTAAGTGATCCGACGTTAAAAGAAGTCTACGACATGGCCATTGAAGGGAAAGAACGTTATCAATCGGTAGAAGAACGTTCAGAAAGTACGAGCCGTACGACACGTACGAAAGAAGAGGACAGAACGCTCGAACAATTCGAACGAGCGACATATTACGAACGACTGAACGTCGCTTCTAATGCATCGAGTGCTGAGATTAAACGAGCCTTTTATCGTCTCGTTCGAACGTATCCGCACGAACATTATCCCGAACATTTTATGTTGTTGCGAGAAGCGTATGAAGTATTGTCAGAAGAAACACGTCGCGCACAATACGATGCCGTATTACGAGGAGATGTTTTGTCCGAAGAAGAACGCGAGCGAATGTATCGCATTTTTGATGAAGCGCACGATGCTTTTGAAGAAGAAGAGTATGAACAGGCGTATGCGCTCTTACACGATTTATATGTGCAATATCCGACAGAAGCGATCGTATTTCATCATTACACGGAATTTTTATGGCAGTTGGATGAAGAGACGGCGCTCGAGCGATATGAGACGCTCTTTTACAACGAGATTCCACGTGTAGAAGAAGGACATTTATACATTTTAGCGCGATATATCGTCCGAGCCGGACAGACGGAGTCGATTGCTCATTTTGAACGACGTATGCAAGAGATTGTCGCACACGTTCAGTTGAATGATGCACAATTAGAAGAGTTCGCCTTGTTTTTACAACATTACGACGACGGACATTGGATTACGTCGGCTGATATTTACTCTTTATATGCTCAACTTCTACGTCAACTCAAGCGTCACCGTCACCACGACGTAGCCGAACAGATGATCGCCTCATTTGAAGAAAAAGCGATGCATGCACCAGAACAACCGGTCCAGTCGCAGGCAAGTGAAACGTCGACAACGTCGGAATACAGTTTATTTGAAACGATTATCTTTACATTGATGATGAGTGTATTTTTCACACCGATTGTCGGTATTATAGCAGGTGTAATCGTTCATATTTATGAAATACCTGTCGTCACACGTATAAAACAAATCGTCGGTTGTCTTTTCCAACTGATCATTACATTGATCGTTCTTTATGTATTATTTGCGATTATATTTGGATAGAGGGGAAATGAGTGGAAAAACGAGTACAACAATTACAAGAAGCATTAGACCGACTCGATCATATGATTGGGTTACACGAAATTAAACGGTCGATCGCCGCATTACAAATTGAAATGCGCGGCAGACAACGTGTTGCGCAAGCGGATCATAACATTCAAAACGAAACGTCATATCATATGATGTTTTCAGGAGATGCGGGAACTGGAAAGACAGAAGTTGCCCGTATTATCGCTCAAATTATGTACGGTGCGAACGTATCGAGAACGAATACATTTATTGAAGTCGATCGCTCTGATATCGTCGGTGAATATATCGGACATACAGAAGCAAAAATGAAAAGATTAATTGAACAAGCAAAAGGTGGCGTCTTATTTATCGATGAAGCGTATGCGCTCGTCGGGGAAGGCAACGACTTCGGAAAAGAAGCGATCAACGTTTTAATTAAAGCGATGGAAGATGAGCGCGATGACCTCATTATTATCCTTGCAGGGTATCGTGCCGAAATGCGCGAATTAATGAAAATGAACGAAGGGTTCCGTTCGCGTATTCCGTATCATTTTATTTTCCCGAATTATACGCCATCTGAACTTGCGCAAATTATCGTCCGTATCGTCACGTCACGCGGATTTGATAGTTTAGACATACTCGGACCACTGAAACAAGCCGTCTCGCGCGCTGTCCGTCAAGGAAGTGTCGAAGGAAATGGACGGTGGGCGCGTAATCAAGCCGAACGTTTAATTAAAGCTCATTACGCACGTATCGGTTTAAATGAGCAAGACGAACCGCTCCTTTTGACGGAGTCGGACGTTACGGAAGCGTTTGAAGAGAACGTACAAGGACGAAGTGAAGATGAAGAAGGATTGTTGCGCATTCAAGAAGAAGCGTTACAACAATTGAATCAGCTCGTCGGACTCGACACGTTGAAAGAGACTGTTCAACGGTGGCTTCAATTCGTCGCGGTAGAAAATGAACGAAAACGCCAAAATATCGAAACGACGCCGATGACGATGCATATGACATTTACAGGACCACCCGGCACCGGGAAGACGACAGTTGCGCGTATTATCGGACGTTATTTGTACGGGTTAGGCATATTACCTGCAAGTACGTTTATCGAAGCGGATCGTTCGGATCTCGTCGGTCGTTATATCGGACAGACCGAAGCGAAAACGATGCGCCTCATTGAGCGAGCAGACGGAGGTGTCCTATTTATTGACGAAGCGTATGCCCTCGTCGGAGACGGTAAAGATTTCGGGCGACAAGCGATCGACACCCTCATTAAAGAGATGGAAGAACGAAAAGACCGTCTCATCGTCATTTTGGCAGGTTACGATGAAGAGATGAAAGCACTGTACGAGATGAACCCGGGATTACGTTCACGTGTACCGCATCATTTCTCATTCCCGAATTACAAAGCCAATGAGTTATATGCGATTGCCTGTCAACTTTTGAAACGCGAATCATACGTTTTAACAGCGGAAGCTGAAGAAACACTAAAGGAAGTAATTTCGTTTTCTGCAAATCATGGTAAAATAGAAGGCAATGGCCGCTGGGTCCGCAATCGGATCGATGCGATTCGATTAATGCAAAGTAACCGTGTATTTGCACAACAAATGCAAGGAATTCAACAAATTGAAGCGATCGATATACAACGTGTGTGGGAGGAGGATGAAGGAATTGGACTCTATTTGGAGTGAAGATGATCGCAATTTTATTGAAGAAGTCGAGCGAATCGTTCGACGTCAACGAAAAGAACAAGCAGATGAACTGTTAGCACGTACGCAATTTTATGATTTGCTTTATGAAGATCCATTTTACGTAAATCATTACGAACCAGCGTATTGGGCGGATTATATTATACATGGTGATGTAGAAGAAATCGATCGAACATAAAAGGAGAGAATACAATGGGGATTATCGGAATTGATCTCGGTACGACAAATTCAGCAATGGCGTATTATGAAAACGGACAGGCGGTCATCGTACCGAATGCACAAGATGAGCGAACGACACCTTCTGTCTATCAAGTGAAGCCAAACGGTGAAGAAGTCATCGGCTTACTTGCGAAAAAAGGAGCGGCGACGTTTCCGAATCATACCGTATTAGAAGTGAAACGATTAATGGGAAGTGGCGAAAATGTCGTCATTGAAGGCAAGACGTATCGTCCAGAAGAAATATCTTCTAAATTTTTACGTTATTTAAAAGAAAGTGCAGAAGATAAGTTAAATCAAAATATTGAAGAAGCGGTTATTACTGTACCGGCTTATTTTACAGATGCACAACGAAAAGCGACGAAAGATGCTGGCGAATTAGCAGGTTTGAAAGTTGAACGTATTATTAACGAGCCGACTGCTGCTGCATTAGCGTTCAGCCATGACAATTTAGAAGAAGACCGTCATTTACTCGTTTACGATTTAGGCGGAGGAACGTTTGACGTTTCAGTCGTCGAATTGTTTGAAGGTATCGTCGAAGTGAAGTCGAGTGTCGGAGATAACGCACTCGGTGGTGCAGATTTTGATCAATTGTTAATCGAGATGATCCAATCCGATTTCGAAGAAACGAACGGTTATACGATGGAATCGATCGCAAATGATCAACAATTACTTTATTACACGTTAAAAGAAGCAGCAGAAACAGCAAAAATTAATTTGTCAACACAAGTCGATACGATGGTGATGTTACCGTTTCTCGGTTTAAAAGACAATATGCCGGTCGGTTATACGGGGATGTTGACACGTAACGATTTCGAAGAACAAATTGCGCCACTGATCGACCGAACGATGGAAAAAGTGCAACTGGCGTTAACGGAAGCGAATTTAACAGAAGATGACATTGACGAAGTGTTAATGGTCGGTGGTTCGACACGTGTGCTCGCGGTACAAGAAGCAGTCGAGCGTAAGTTCCCGTCAAAAATTCGTACCGATGTCAATCCCGATGAAGTTGTCGCACAAGGCGCAGCGGTCCAAGCCGCTTTAAAGTCGAATGCAATCGACTCGGCTAAAGGGTTAATGGCGATCGACGTCTGTCCGTATACGTTAGGATTAGAAGTCGTTCGTCGAGTCGAAGATGAGTTAAAATATGGATTTTTTGATCCGCTTATTTTAAAAAATACACCGATTCCGACGAAAGAGACGAAAACGTACTATACGATTTCGGACAACCAAACGGAAATGGACATTTCCGTTTATCAAGGAGAAGACGAATACACCAAAAACAACAGTCTCGTCTCCGATTCTATTTACGTTCGGAACATACCACCTGCACCGGCAGGACATGAATCGGTAGAAATTACGTTCCATTATGATATTAACGGTTTAATCCACGTCGAAGCTGTTATTTTGAGTACGGGCGAACGTATTCAAGAAATTATTGAATCCCAACGCGGTGTCATGAGCGATACAGAGAAAAAAATGGCTACCGAGCGGATGGAAGAAGAAGATGCAACGTCGGAAGCATATGATCGTGCGAAAAAAGCGATTCATCGTGCACGTAAAATAAAAACGGCTTGTAGTGCGACAGATGCCGAACGTCTAGAAGAACAAATCGTTCAACTGGAAGAAGCGATTCAATCAGAAGATGTACGTGCGATTGAACGGAACGAACAAAAGTTACTCGATCTCATTATCGAAATTTTGTAAAGCGAAAACGTTTAATGTCGTTTGGCATTAAACGTTTTTTCAATAAAAGAAGAAAGAGGCGAAAGTATGTTCATTGAATCACTCATTTTACTCGGACTCGTTTATGTCATTGCATTGTATGGCCTACGTCCGTACATCACACCGTATGTAAACGAAGAGTGGTCAAAAGGAAAACGATTCCTTTTACAGTACGGGACGCCGTATGTCGTCGTTGTCGCGTATTATCATTTTGAAAAAATAGTAGGAGGCCAAAACTTATCGGATGAAGACGCTGCTTCTTTGTTATTACAAGTGCTCTCTCTCATTGCGTTATTTGGCTTTCTCTTTTTATTCGTTCGTTTCGGCATTAATATCGCCGAACAACTCGGATGGAACGGTCTTGGAAAAACGATACTCGGTATTTTAGCATTCGTTTTCAGTATTGCTTATGTCGCGGATGATATGTGGAGTATGATTTACAAGCGCCAAGAACCTATTTTGGTTTTCGAAGGGACATTACTCTTTGGTAGTATCGTAGTCCTTTTGTTTTTACTTTTATTTGCCGGAAGTTTTCGTTATTGGTCGAAAAAGCACGAAAAAGGACGTGCACAAACGTTCAGCTTACTCGGTATCGCTATACTTGCACTGTACAGTATGTTTTATCCGTATTGGAACGAAGGATTCCATCTAGCGATATTACTCGTAAGTCTCGTCTATCTTTACGTCTCGTATCGTACGTTATTTTCTCAAATGTCGCGTCGAATGCAGTCGTTCATGGCGATGCTACTAACCGTTTGTTTATTGAATTTTTTAGTGACGTACAGTATGGTACAAAACGTGTTCAAATGGACTACAACCGGATGAAAGGAGCGTAAATGATGACATTACAACGATTAAAAGAAGAAAATATTTATACATTGTTTCAAGTAACAGATGAAACGGATGAACGTGCTTTGAAACGTCGGTTTTATCAACTTTTGCGCAAATATCCGAACGAGACCCATCCTGAAGAATTCATGTATTTACAAACGGTTCATCAAAAACTGCGTCAAGAAATCAAAAATCAACATACGACGGACCGAACGAGAGGACCAGAAAACGTCCAACGTCGTACACGGACGCAAACGGTCGAAGAGCCAAAAGAAGAACCGAAGGAAGAGCAACAAGAGGAGCAAGAAGACCGAGAAACATTGCTCGTGCAGGTCGATCGATATTTACAACGAAGAGATATTACAAGAGCGCTTGAAGTAGCACGCCGTCTTGAAACATATTACCCGAACGATCCGCTCATTTTCCGTTACGTCGCGCGGGCATTAGCAGAACATGCGATGTTACAAAAAGAAGAAGAACGAAAAGAATTGACGCAGCGGTACGAACGCTTGTTAAATGAACCTTCTCCGCTTCCATATGAGAAAGTGTACGATTTACTTCGTTACTTCGATTATGAACCGTTTTTACAAGGGGACGGCACGACACGTCGTATGCAAGCTTATGAGCAAATCGAGACACTTTCTTTAACAGAGATGCAATATAAAGAAATGGCCGAACAGATGGAACAAGACGTCTTAAACGATCGGATCCAAACGGCTACGTATCTTGACTACATTGAAATCGCACGCCGTTTAGCCGACCGTCATATTTTATTCCGTACGGTATATGACGTCGCATCCGTGACGTATCGTGTGCGCACGAATACAGAAGAGCCGGTGATCCAACAAGATGAAATAAAAAATGAACCGACTCGTGTTGCGACACAGTACGTTTTACAAATCATTAGTTTTGCGGTGATTTTGAGTTTATTCGTCACACCGATTATCGGTATTCCAGTCGCTTTTTATTTATATGTGAAACGAATCGATATGCTCGAGATGCTTCGTACGTACGCTTCGACGATTGTCTCGATTGTCGTACTGTTGTTTATCGTTTCAACCGTCCTTGGGTTCTTTTTATGATCACTTTCTTTCCATGTGTAATATTGTATGAAATGAATACTCTATTTAAAAAAATCCTTCGATTGCTTGGCAATCGAAGGATTTTTGTTAGGAGTAAAGGATACGGTTTTGACGCCGATCGAGGATATATCCGATGGCAGCGACGATTAAAAATGGAACGAACCAACCGATGCCGTTATCGAGTAACGGAACGTATTGCATCAGTGTGTTGTGAACGGAAACAGAAACGAAGCCGAGTGCGTGCATCGCATCGTATAGACCGAAAACAATCGCAACGGTTACACTATATTGATACATACGCGGACTTTCGCCAAACTTGTATTGGAATAACGACAACGCAACAAGGACGATGGCAATCGGATATAAAAAGCCGAGCAGTGGTGCAGCAGCGTTTAAAATACGTTCTAATCCGAAATTCGTAATACCAAAACCGATCAAAGTGAAAATGAGGACGTACGTACCATATGAAAACTTCGGTAAAATGTCGACGAAAAATTGACTCGTCGCTGTAATGAGTCCGATTGCTGTCGTTAAACAAGCGAGTAAAACGATAATTCCGAATAAAATGTTACCCGGATAACCGAACAATTGCTCAGCCGCGATAATGAGTAGTTGGGCACCGTTTTCGACTTCGCCATCAAACGGTAATACGCGACCGACCCATGCGAGAGATAAATAGACGAGTGCAAGTCCAATCGCAGCGATTACCCCTGCGCCGACAGTACCGCGTAAAATATCGCTTTTTTGTTGAACACCGTGCATTTGAAACGTACGTACGATGACCATACCGAAGGCAAGTGCCGCAATTGCATCAAGGGTGAAATACCCTTCCCAAAAGCCGGTTAAAAAAGGCGAAGCGACATATTTCTCCGAAACAATTGCCGGTTCATACGGATAAACGAAAAATGCACGGACGACGAGTAAAGTTAAAACGATCAGTAACAACGGCGTCAGCACACGTCCGACGATATCGAGCATTTTTTGTGGACGAATACTAACCGCATACGTGACGAGGAAAAAGAAAATAGAGAAAATAAAAAGGGCAAGCGGTGTATTTATATTCGTTACTTGAACGTAACCGAGTTCGTATGCGACATTTGCCGCACGTGGAATTACGTATAAAGGTCCAATCGCTAAGTAGACGATGACTGCAAATCCGATACCAAACCAAGGGTGAACGCGTGATCCAACCGATTGTAATCCGTTTTCAGATAGTGCAATGGCGACAACTGTAAAAAGTGGTAAAAAAACGGCAGTTAAATTAAATCCGATAATAGCAGGTGTAAAGGCATCTCCTGCTTCCATTCCGAGATAAGGAGGGAAAATTAAATTTCCAGCTCCGAAAAAGAGGGAAAAGAGCATAAGCCCAATAAAGAAAGTCGTTTTATTCATAATATTCATCTCCTATAATAGAAAAAGGAAGAAGTTATCCAAACTTCCTCCCGATCTTTAAAATTAAGCTGAACGTACATTGTGATTCATTTTGTCTATGACGTATCCAATAATCGCTAACAATAAAACAGGCACGACCCATCCGAGTCCGTTATCGAATAACGGAATAAAGGAGAGCGACTTTGAAAATTCAGGACTCACCAGTTCTAAAGCGGCAAATGCATCGTATAACCCGAAC
>JASLJC010000070.1 GCA_030152585.1 Savagea sp.
GATCAATCATAGCTGCTAATGTCGTCGACTTCCCTGATCCTGTAGGTCCTGTGACGAGTACTAGTCCTTGCCTTTTTTCTGCTAATTGCTCTGCAATAAATCCAATCTGCAAAGTTTGTAATGTAGGAATATCCATCGGAATAAGTCGTAGAGCAACTGTATAATGACTCTTTTGTTTATATGCATTCACTCTGAATCGACTTTGACCAGGCATTTCATAATTAAAATCAACTTCACCACTTTTTTCTAATTGTTCTTTTAATTTATTCGTCGTAATACTTTTAATAATATTTTCAATATCACTAGAAGTAAGTGGTGCTTCTTGATTTTTTATTAATTGGCCATCTATCCGAAAAACTGGTGGTATTCCTATCGTTAAATGAATATCTGATGCTCTTTGCTCGATAGCACGTATCATTAATTTCTCAATGTTATACACTATTACTCCTCCAATCGTGTGACGCGCAATACCTCTTCTAACGTCGTTTTACCTTCGCTCACTTTTTTTAATCCGTCTTCATATAAAGATACGAGACCATTCTTTCGATTCAGTCGTTTAATATTTTGAAAATTTTTTCTACCTTCTAGCTCTTCTTTAACTTCTTCACTTATGTAAAGCAACTCATGAATAGCCAACCTTCCTTTGTAGCCTGTTTTATTACAAATAGAACAACCTTTACCTTTTTTTACGTACTCTGTCGGTAAGTTATACTTCTTCAAAGCTTCTACTGTCTGTTCGTCCGGATTTACGATTTCACCACAATCTTTACAAATACGACGAATAAGCCTTTGTGCTACAACTCCCTTTAGAGAAGAAGCTATCAAATAAGGTTCTATTCCCATATCTTCTAACCGATTTAATGTTTCTAAAGCGCTATTTGTATGTAATGTACTCAAAACTAAATGACCGGTTAATGATGCTCGAACCGCGATTTCAGCTGTTTCTTCGTCCCGTATTTCACCGACCATAATAATATCTGGGTCTTGACGTAAAATAGAACGTAACCCTTTAGCAAATGTCAAACCTACGTCTTCGTTCACTTGAATTTGATTTACTCCGTCAATCTGATATTCAATCGGATCTTCTACTGTAATTAAGTTCACTTTTTCAGTATTTAACGTATGTAATGCAGCATGTAGTGTTGATGACTTTCCTGAACCGGTCGGCCCCGTTACGAGTACAATTCCTGTTGGAGAAGTAACCATTTTTTTGAATATATCCAAGTTCTTTTCGCTCATACCCAAACGTTCAATCGACGTCAACGAATCACTCATATCCAAAATTCTCATTACTACCTTTTCGCCATACAATGTAGGCAATATCGATACTCGAAAATCGATAGGACGTCCTTGTATTTTAATTTTAATTCGACCATCTTGTGGTACTCTATTCTCTGTAATATTCAGTTTCGCCATAATTTTGATACGAGCAATGAGCGCTGAAGACATTTTTTTAGGAAATATTCGCTCAGTATACAGTAATCCATCCACTCGATATCTAACTTTTACATCATGTTCTGTCGAATCGATATGAATATCTGACGCTTTCTTTAATACTGCTTCAGTGAAAAGCTGATGAACGAGTCGAATAATAGGAGCATCTTCGTCCTCTTCTACTTTTTCTTCGAAATCTTCCGAATCTTCTATCGATTTAAGCGCACCTTCCATAGACTCTCTCATTTCGTAATAACGATTAATCATTTGCAGCAATTCACTCTTCATAGCGATACGAGGCTCAATTTGCTTTCCTGTCAAAAGGCGCAGTTCTTCGATTGCAAAATAATCCATTGGATCAACCATAGCAACGAGTAACTTTTTTTGACGTATACCTAATGGTAAAACTTCTAAATCATAAGCAACTTGTTTCGGAACGAGATGCATTACATCTGGATCTATTGGAAATTGATTTAATTGCACGTGAGGCACACCTAATTGAAATTCTAATATTTCCATCATTTGTCGTTCCGTAATTATTTCTTTTCGTATTAAATAATCACCTAATCGCTCATCGCTGCCTTTATTTTCTAAAGCTTCGTTTAATTGCTGGAGTGTAATTATTCCGACATTAACTAATAAATCACCTATACGCATACGACTCATTTTTTATCCCACCTTTCACTCTGATATTATGTAGCCCCCTTTGTCATACTCTAATTCTTCATCTAAGTACTTCTTCCCTCCTTCCTCAAATAAAACATCGTCATATTGATTCGTCACAGGATCCGATTCAATATTTTTAATCTCTGAAGGCCATATTCCTTCATCTTTTGATACACTTTCTAATGATTCTTCTAATAAATCTTCTTGTTGTTTTTCTTCTATATATCTCGGAGTAGACAGTTGAATATTTGTCGAAACATACTCACTTTCTATGTAATTGCCACTTCGGTCCTTATATTGCCGATAGAGTTCATGTACAGAACCGTCTGTCGACGTATAATATTTATCAAATAAAGATAAGTCTGCCGATGGAACAACAACTGTTTCTGAAGGCAATGCTTCTTTTTTTCCTTCAATTAATTCTACTTCATATTGTATTGGTAAAGAGTACAGCGATAAAACTAATGTTTCGTTTTCATAACGAGCTTCTATTTTTCCAGTAACGTCATTTGGATTATATATTTTTAAGT
>JASLJC010000029.1 GCA_030152585.1 Savagea sp.
GCTTATGAAGTTGTCGCCTTTACAGCTGCACAAATTCCAGATATTGACGGACGTAAATATCCATCAGAACTTGCAGGTGCTCTTTATCCCGAAGGAATTCCAATTTATGCACAAGAACAGTTAGAAGAGCTTATTACACAATATGAAGTAGATGAATGTGTTTTTGCTTACAGTGATGTGCATTACGTCGATTTAATGAATATTGGAGCAATGGTGAATAGTGCAGGTGCAAACTTTAAACTACTCGGGTTAAAAGATACACAAATTAAAAGTAAAAAACCAGTTATTTCTGTCTGCGCAACACGTACAGGTACAGGAAAAAGTCAAACATCGCGTAAAGTGATCGAGACATTGTTAGAACATGATTTAAAAGTTGTCGCGATTCGTCACCCGATGCCATATGGTGATTTAGTAGAACAAAAAGTCCAACGTTTTGCGACAGTAGAAGATTTAAAGAAACATAAATGTACAATTGAAGAAATGGAAGAGTATGAGCCACACGTAGAACGTGGAAATATCATTTATGCAGGTGTCGACTATCAAGCAATATTAGACGCAGCGGAACAAGACCCAGATGGTTGTGACGTCATTTTATGGGACGGTGGGAATAATGACTTTTCATTTTATGAAACAGATTTAGCTATTACTGTTCTTGACCCTCACCGTGTCGGTCATGAGTTAGAATATTATCCTGGTGAAGTGAGCTTGCGTACAGCAGACGTTTCGATTATCAATAAAGTCGATAGTGGAAAGCCTGAAGATATCGCACAAGTTGAAGCGAATATTCAAAAAGTAAATCCGACGAGCTTAATTATGAAAGCAGAATCAACGATTACTGTAGACCAACCAGAATTAATTAAAGGAAAGCGTGTACTCGTTGTAGAAGATGGCCCGACGTTAACTCATGGTGAAATGACGATTGGTGCAGGAACCGTTGCAGCAGAACGTCTCGGTGCGACTGAATTAATCGATCCACGCCCATTCGCTGTCGGTTCACTCGTTGATACGTTTGAAAAATATAGTCATTTGACGAACGTATTACCTGCGATGGGATATGGCCCAGAGCAGTTAAAAGATTTAGAAGCGACGATTAACGCAACAGACTGCGATGTCGTCATTATCGGAACACCGATGGATTTAACACGTATTATCGATATTCAACATCCGACGACACGTGTTCATTACGATCTTGCTGAAGTAGGAGAACCGAATTTAGAAACAGTATTAACTGAATTTATCCAAAAACATAAACTCGTTTAAAAAAGAAACCTTAAAAGTGAGTGTATTTCTCTCATTTTTAAGGTTTTTTGCTTTGACGCACGGGTTATCCTTCTATTTTAAGGTTCTATAAGATATGTTGGGTTTTTATACAACTCTGCACGCATGTAAGACGTGAGGCCCACGAGGCATTAGAAGAGCTCGCAATCCCGCTAGTGTCCGCAAATCCGTACGGAGTTGTGTGCATAAAAAAACCGTTCTTTTTCAAGTAGTGTGGTGACTAATAGGTATTATAGAACCAATCGATCTAAAATCGTATGAAAAACGGCGGAAACGCTAACGTTAGAGCGCTTTCGCCGATTTAGAGGATGGTTTCCATTTTATAATCACTGCGGGGGCGCAAGTGACATCTATAAAATGGAAACGATCATGTCATCATTGTTTTTTCCTTTTGAGCGACTGTATACGTTTGTCGCTCGAGTTGTTCATCTTTATGACGTTCACGATACAAGACGTATCGTTGGTAAAGGTTATTTAAAATAATCATACTCGAAACGAGACCGACACCGAGCCATTCATAATTAGAAATTGTATGACCTTGGAAGAGTCGAATAATAATCGTCGTAACAGGAGCAAAGTTAATAAATAAAATAGCGTTGATCGGCTTTAACATGACAGCGGCTTTATTCCAAAACAGTAAAGCGAATAAACCGGGTAAGAAAATCATAAATAACATATGGTACCGAATCGTATAAATGTTAGCAAGTGTCGGAACTTCAACATATCCAATGAGTGTTAAAATGAATACGACAGCAGTAGCTGTTAAAATACCATACGTCACAGTAAGTGTAGAATATCGTAAAACGGACCATTTTGGAAATTCACTTCCACCCATCGTATAAAATGCCCAACCTGCTGCAGCAAGTAGTAAAACGAACAATGGAAACAGTCGTCCAGCTCCGAACAATGAAGCGAAGTTACCGTTTGTGACGACGAATAGTACACCGATAAATGCGCCGATAATTGTGAAAATCGTAAAAACGTACGGTCGATTCCGAAAAACAAGCCATAAAATTAAAACGGTCACAATCGGTGCGAGAGCTTCCATCACCGATGCGAGTAAAACACCTGCGTCTCCTAACAAGTTTTGGCCGTAGAAAATGAGTAAGTTATAAACTGTAAAACCCATCGTTCCGTAAAACCAAAGTTGAAATCCTTTTCCCTCCGTCTTAAATGCTTCTTTTCCTTCTTTAAAATATAAAAGGACGATTAAAATAATCGCTACTGGTACATATCGTAAAATGGTGAAATAAAATGGATCGATATAGTAGAAAGCAGCATCCGCGATTGGAAACATCGCGCCCCAAGATGCACTAGCAAGTAATGCGAGTAACGCTCCAATCAAAATGTTGTTTTTCATAAAATAACCCCTTTTTTCCGTTCGATATTTGTAAATCCTATTTAACTATGAATACACTATCTTGTAAAACGATTGTTCACGATATATGATATCTTTAAATATGATAACGAAAGGGTGTTAAGATGAACATTCAAGATTTTATTATTTTTCAAGAAGTCGCTAGTTCAGGAAGTATGAATCAAGCTGCTGAACAGTTGAATTACGCCCAGTCGAATGTGACATCGCGTATTCAAAAGTTAGAAAGAGAATTAAATGTCACACTATTTTATCGCCATCAAAGAGGAATTACATTAACGAATGAAGGTAAAGAATTATTACCATATGCTCAAAAAATCATTTCACTAGCAGAAAAAATGAAAATGCTTGCAGCAGATACAAAATGCATCACAGGTAAGTTAAACTTAGCTTCAGTCGAAACCGTTATCGGTTTGCCGATGATTTTGTCATCTTATTTAAAAGCACATGAAGAAGTCGAATTGACATTATCGACCGGTGTCACGACAGAATTACAAGATAAAGTTATCCATTATAAATTAGATGGTGCATTCGTAACGAAAGGAAATATGATGAACGATGAACGTTTAGTAGAAGTGCCTGTTTTTGACGAACGGCTCGTACTCATATCGAATAAAGAAGGGTTAACGATTGATGAAGTATTAACTCAACCGATTTTACGATTTAGCGAAGGGTGTATGTATCGAGCGAAGTTAAATGAATATTTTAACAGCCGAGGCACACAACCAGCTCGTGCGATGGAATTAGGAACTTTAGAAACGACATTAATCTCTGTTATATCAGGACTCGGCGTTGCTTATTTACCATATGGTGCAGTTGAAGAATATGTTGAAAAAGGAAATGTCTATTATTATGAATTACCGAAAAAATATAGTGAGATTTCGACTGTCTTTATCTACCGAAAAGACGATTACATGACACCAGCATTAAAAGAGTTCGTTGAAACGATTCAAGATACAACAGCGAAATATCGTTAAATATTGAAACATATCGAATTTAAAAACGTATAAATAAAGTAGAAAAAAGAGGAGTGAGTAGATGTATATTGTAGAAATACAACAATTTGAACGCCGTCACGTATTAGGAGTATTTGGAAAAGAACAAGATGCTGTGCAATGGATCGAGTCGTTACCATTTGTCGAAAAAGAAACGTACCAAATAGAAGAAATGACATTTCATGATTACTCGATTAATTTAAATAAAATGAAAATGTATGAAGAAGTGGAATATCACCGCTATATCATTCCTTTTACAAAGCTAATGTTTGACCCGAGTGAATCGATTACTATATTTTATTACGGTGTACACAACTTCGATCATGTAGCGGACGAACCGACGTACGTAGATAGTGTCACACAAGTCGATGCCTATATGATTCCAAATGAAGAAGTAAAAAATTACATCATAGCAAGAGAAAAGTTGTATGAAGAAATCGTTCATTATTTTGAAGGGAAAACAGTACAACGAGGAGGCGTAGGATCAGAAGATGGAGAATATATTTTAGTCGACGACCAATTTTTGATTCATCTCGATCCACAATCAGTTGAAGAACGCTCACAAGTTACTTCAATTGAGGAATACGTGAAACAGTTCGAACGATAACTTCTTCTTAAATAGAAGAGATAAAAATGTACAGAGTATTTACTTTGTACATTTTTATAAGCAGTTTTTTTGAAAGTATCTTGAAGTCGTGATAATGTAGAAGATGTTCAACCGTTACATAATTTGAAGGAGGAATTACGATGAAAAAAGTAGGTATTATTGTAGGAAGTTTACGTGAGGCATCATTTAACCGCGCGATTGCTAATACAATTCGTGATTTAGATGTAGAAATGGAATTTGAGATGATTGAAATTAAAAATCTCCCATTCTTTAATGAAGATGTAGAAGCAGGTGGCGACCCAGAGGCTGTTCAAACATTTAAAAAACAAATTGAAGAAGTAGACGGTCTCTTATTGTTAACACCTGAATATAATGGAGGAATGCCAGGAGTGCTTAAAAATGCACTTGATTGGGCATCACGTCCGTACGGTGCGAGTCCTATTATGAAAAAAGTTGTCGGTGTTATGGGCGCAACACCTGGAATGACAGGAACAGCTTACGCTCAAATTGAGTTACGTAACGTATTAGAAATGATGCAAACACACGTTATTCCATTTGAAAAAGTACAAATCGCAACCGTGCATGAAAAAATTGACCATGAAAAGCAAATCGTCCACGAAGAAGCGACACGTGAGCAATTAACAGCATACGTGCAAAAAATGGAAAAATGGATCGATGTTTTTTCTAATCAAGCATAATACGATGAAAAGGGTCGTTTCTTATAAGTAAAGGAACGACTTTTTTTATTTGTCAATTTGCACGTAAAGAGTATAATAAAGCGTATCTTAAAAGAGAAAGAGATGATGACTTGAAAGAAGTAGAAAAGATTATAAAAAAACGACAATCCGTACGGCATTTTGATCCGACATTTAAAGTAGAGCGCACAGACATATCCGATCTATTAGAAATAGCGATGCAAGCGCCCTCAAGCCATAATTTACAACCGTGGCGCTTCATCGTTTTTATGAGTGAAGATGCTAAAAAAGAATTACGAACGTTAGCATATGGTCAAGAACAAGTAGAGACGAGCGCAGCGGTAATCGCCGTAATAGGTAATCGCGAAATGTATGAACAAATTGAGCAAATTCAGGATCAAAATATCGAGGCAGGTTATGTGAAAAAAGAACAACGCCAGCCTCTTATCGACATTGTGCGGAATACGTATATGAATGCTCCTGAAGAAGTGTTACAACAAATTGCAACATTTGATACGGGACTCGTTTCGATGCAAATCATGTTATTAGCAAAAGAGCGCGGATTAGATACTGTTGCAATGGGTGGGTTCGATAAACAAGCTTTTAAGCAACGGTTTGAATTAGCACCTTCTGAATTTCCGGCGGTACTCATTGCGATAGGACGTGCGGCTTCTCCAGCTCGTCCGACGACGCGTATTCCAATCGAGCAAAAGACGACGTTTTATTAATAGAAGTCTCCCCCTCGTTTTCAACGTGTTTTTATCAACAGTATTTAGATAGAACGAAAAAAAGAACCGCTCAATCGAGCGGTTCTTTTTTGTCATGTCAATTTTGCATTTCCTTTATATGAACGATTAAGGACGTAGAAAAAACCATTCGCTCTATAAGAGGAGCGTGATGTTACGACTTAAATCTTCACTTTAATGGAAGACGATCGTTTTATTACCGTGCACGATAATCCGATCTTCTAAGTGCCACTTTACTGCACGAGCGAGTACACGTCGTTCGATTTGTTGGCCGAGTTTTTTCAAATCGTTCACAGAGTCACGGTGGTCGACTCGTTCGATATCTTGTTCGATAATCGGACCTTCGTCTAAATCGTTCGTTACGTAATGACTCGTTGCACCGATAAGTTTTACTCCTCGAGCATGTGCACGTTCGTAAGGATGCGCCCCGATAAACGCAGGTAAAAACGAATGGTGAATGTTAATAATTCGATTTTTAAAATGGTCGACGAAGTTCGGTGTTAAAATTTGCATGTAACGTGCGAGAATTAAAACGTCCACCTCATATTCATCCATTAATTCGATCTGTTTTGCTTCTACTTCTTCTCGAATATCTTTATTTGCTGGGATGTAATGGTACGGAATATTTAACGGTTCGACGAGTTCACATGCATCAGGATGGTTACTAATGACACAAGCGATATCCATATTCAAATCTGCATTTTGCCATTCCCAAAGTAACTCCATTAAACAGTGCGTTTCTTTCGATACGAAAATCGCTGCTTTTTTACGTTCGCTACCGTATGCGAAACGGTAACTCATATCGTAAATTTTAGCGATTTC
>JASLJC010000052.1 GCA_030152585.1 Savagea sp.
CAACGGATATCCGGTAACTCATAGACAGGCTGATAAATGTATTGTCCGTTTTTCGTGAAAAGTAATAACTTATCTTGTGTATTTAAAGTCATCTCGAGTTGTAAATAATCTGTCGGCTTTAACGTGTAACCTGTTTTATCAGAAGCAGTGTAAGAACGGATACTCGTTCGTTTAACGTAACCATCTTTCGATACAGATACGACAACATCTTCACTCGGGATGAGTAAATCTAAATCGACCTCGATTTCACGTACTTCATCTTGAATCGGTGTCGCGTGACGTTCTTTTTTAAAGCGTTTTTGAATATCACGCAATTCTTCTCTCAAAATTCGTTTTAATTCATTTTCATCTGAAATAATCATTTCCCAAGATGTAATAGATTCACGTAATGTCGATTCTTCCATTTCAAGCTCTGTAATATCAGTATTCGTTAAACGATATAACTGTAATGATACGATTGCTTCTGCTTGTGCATCTGTTAAATCAAAACCAATTTTCAAATTTTCTTTTGCATCTTTTTTACTTTCGCTTTCACGAATCGTTTCAATCACGGCGTCAATATGAGAAAGAGCACCGACGAGACCTTCTACAATATGAAGTCGTTTTTTCGCTTTTTCAATATCTGAAACAGTACGTCGATGAATAATTTCTTTTTGATGTGCAATATATGCATCGAGTAAACCATTTAACGACATGAGTGTCGGTCGGCCGTTTGAAATAGCAATCATATTGAAGTTATATGTCGTCTGTAAATCTGTATGCTTGTAAAAATAGTCGAGAATCGGTTGAGCATCTCGATCTTTTTTCATTTCGACAACGATACGTAAACCTTCGCGATCGGATTCATCTCGAATTTCTGCAACGGCATCTAACTTTTTGTCTAATCGAGTTTCGTCCATTTTGCGAACGAGTTGCGCTTTGTTGACATCGTATGGAATTTCTGTAATGACAATTTGAGATTTTCCTGCTTTGAGACGCTCAATCGTTGCTTTTGCACGTACGATAATTCTTCCTTTACCTGACTCATACGCTTTTTTTAATCCTTCGCGTCCTTCAATGATACCGCCTGTTGGAAAGTCAGGGCCTTGAATATGTTCCATTAATTCTTCTGTCGTCACTTGTCGCTTTTTAAGTTTTAATAAAATAGCATCGATGACTTCGTTTAAATTATGGGGAGGGATGTTCGTCGCATAACCAGCCGAAATACCAGTAGCTCCACTCACGAGTAAATTTGGTATACGAGCAGGTAATACAACAGGTTCTTCGTGTGAATCATCAAAGTTTAATACGTGATCAACAGTATCTCGTTCAATATCGCGTAACATTTCCGCTGCGATTTTAGAAAGACGCGCTTCGGTGTAACGCATTGCAGCAGGCGGATCGCCATCAATCGAACCATTATTTCCATGCATTTCTACCATTGGATATAACGTCTTCCACTCTTGACTCATACGTAACATCGCATCGTATACAGAGGTATCTCCGTGTGGGTGATAATTAGCAATGACCGTTCCAACTGCTTTTGCAGACTTACGAAAAGGTTTTTCATCTGTATTTCCATCTTTATACATCGCATATAAAATTCGACGTTGAACAGGCTTTAGTCCATCTCGCACATCCGGAAGTGCACGATCTTGAATAATATATTTACTATATCGCCCGAAGCGATCTCCGATGACTTCTTCTAACGATAAATCTTGTACATTTTCTTGTACGCTCATTGACCTTCCTCCTCATAAATATGATCATTTTCAAGTAAACTTGTTTCTTCAGAAGAAAAATCGACATTTTCCTCGATCCATTCTCGTCGAGGTGCAACTTTATCGCCCATTAGTGTCGTCACTTGTCGTTCTGAAAGATGAGGGTTATCAATAGTCACACGAATGAGCATACGTCGCTCTGGGTCCATCGTCGTTTCCCACAACTGAATGGGCTCCATTTCTCCAAGTCCTTTATAACGTTGAATTTGATAATTCGGCCCAATTTTTTGAATCGCCCGTTGTAAATCTTCTTCCGTCCATGCATATTCTAGTACTTCTTTTTTGCCAGAACCTTTATACACTTTATATAGAGGTGGCATGGCGATATATACTTTTCCAGCTTCGACAAGAGGTTTCATATAACGATAGAAAAATGTAAGTAACAACACTTGAATATGCGCACCATCTGTATCCGCATCTGTCATAATAATAATTTTATCGTATGCGGCATCTTCTACGTTAAAGTCGGCTCCTACACCTGCGCCGATCGTATAAATAATCGTGCGAATTTCTTCGTTTTTCATAATGTCTTCTAATTTCGCTTTTTCTGTATTAATGACTTTTCCTCGCAATGGCAAAATAGCTTGGAACGTACGATCTCGACCTTGCTTGGCGCTTCCACCAGCAGAGTCTCCTTCGACGAGATACAGTTCATTTTTCGATGCATCTTTTGATTGAGCAGGTGTTAGTTTACCTGAAAGTAAACTTCCTTTTTTTCGTTTTTTTCCGTTACGTGCTTCTTCACGTGCTTTTCTCGCAGCTAATCGTGCTTCTTGTGCACGTACTGCTTTTCGAATTAAATTCGCACTTAATTGTGCATTTTCTTCTAAATAAAAAGCAAGCTGTTGATGAACGACTGTATCTACTGCACTTCTCGCTTCACTCGTACCGAGTTTTCCTTTCGTTTGTCCTTCGAACTGCAATAAGTTTTCAGGAATACGAACAGATAACACAGCCGTTAACCCTTCGCGTAAATCAGAACCGTCTAAATTCGGGTCTTTTTCTTTTAATAAACCGGTTCGTCGTGCGTATTCATTAAAGACGCGTGTCATCGCAGTTCGTGCACCCGTTTCGTGCGTTCCACCATCTGATGTACGAACATTGTTGACGAAAGAAAGCATCGTTTCAGAGTAACCGTCATTAAATTGAAAAGCGAACTCGACTTCGATCGTTTCCGCTTCTCCTTCAACATAAGCAATATCGTGCAATACATCTTTTTCTTCGTTTAAATACTCAACGAAAGAAACGATACCATTTTCATATTGAAACGTCACTTCTTTCAGTTCTTCTTTGCGTTCATCGCGTAACGTAATACGTAGTCCTTTTAATAAAAAAGCAGACTCGCGTAATCGTTCTTTCAACGTTTCATACTGAAAAGTCGTCGTTGAAAAGATTGTCGAATCTGGTTGAAAACGTATTTGTGTACCGGTTTCTTTCGTCGATTCACCTTTAAGTAAAGTAGACGTTGGGTGTCCACCATTTTCAAACTGTTGAGTATACATATGTCCATCACGATATATCGTAACCGTAAGACGTTCAGACAGTGCGTTAACGACTGCTGCACCTACACCATGAAGGCCGCCACTCGTTTTGTAACCTCCACCTTCTCCAAACTTTCCTCCAGCGTGTAATATCGTTAAAATAACTTCAGCGGTCGGTTTACCACTTTCGTGCATTCCGATTGGCATACCTCGTCCGTAATCTCGAACACTGACACTACCGTCTTTATGTAGTGTGATATCAATCGCTTCACCGAATCCTGCTAACGCTTCATCCACTGCGTTATCTACAATTTCATATACGAGATGATGAAGCCCTCGACTATCAGTAGAGCCGATATACATACCTGGGCGTTTTCGGACTGCTTCTAAACCTTCTAATATTTGTATCGAATGATCATCATACGCTTGTGTCATCGTAAGAGACCTCCCTTTCTGTCGCACAATAAGCGAACATCTGTTTCTATTCTATTTTACATGACTTGCAATCATTGTCAAATCAACGTTTGAAGCTGTTCTCTCTTAAGCTCATATATTGTATAGAATATTAAAAAGAAAAGCAAACGATTTTCTACAAAGTCATTTCTTAGATGACATTATACATATTGTCGCTTACTTCTTATTCTGATAAACTTAATGCGTACAATACAGTCGTTTAAAAGGGGTCTACTATGGAAAATGTATGGATTTTGATATTGGCATATTTACTCGGCTCTATCCCATCTGCGTTATGGATAGGTCAACTTTTTTATAAAACAGATATTCGCGGTTACGGTAGTGGAAATCTCGGAACGACGAATACTTTTCGAGTATTAGGGAAGAAAGCAGGTAGTGTCGTATTAATAATGGATATGTTAAAAGGA
>JASLJC010000072.1 GCA_030152585.1 Savagea sp.
CTGAAAAAAATCGATTGGATCGTCGACATTGAGAAGTCGGGAGTGACGTTCAACGATGCAGAAAAGAAAGAAATGATTGTCCCTGTCGTCTCACGATCGAGCGGTGTCAAAGCGACATTGCTCGTCGATAAACCCGATTACGTTTTCGGGTGGAGCGAGAAAGAAGCGGAACATGAAAAAAGTACAGAACGTCACGAAGCTTATGTTGCATTACTCGAACAATATATAGAAGCAACGAAGGATGAGGACGTTCGTCAGCTCCTGCACGTTTTACAGCAACCGATTGATTATCCACCTTCTTTGAAAGCGAGTCATTTCATCGTCTTTCGAATTCGTGACGAAGTGTTTCTTCATGAAAAGAAAGAAGCGAAAACATTTTGGGAAGAGTATGTGAAACCTGCCGCTGACGAACAATCTGACGCTACAGCGTGTATGTTTTGTGGTGAAGAAGCACCTATTATGCAACGGCACGGAATTAACTTCGTTGTAGACGGCGAGCGGACGAAAATGATTTCAGCGAATAAAAATGCGTACGAATCACACGGCAATAAACATTCCACTGTTGCGCCGACGTGTTACGTCTGTGAACAGAAATACGGTCAAGCGCTCGAATATTTGTTACAGCGGGAACCACGTAAAGGGCGTGGGCCACATATGTTTTCAGTCGGTGATTTAACGTATGTGTACTGGTTTAGGCGAGATGATGAACAATTGTCAGAAGAAGTGGAAGTAGACCAATTTTTTAATGCACCATCGTCTGAAACTGGAAACGACCTAGAAGCGATGAAAGATGCGTTAGATCAAGTGTTTGGAAAGCGGAGTCGAGAGTATCACTTCAACAACTTTTGTTTACTCGTCTTATCTGCTAACAAAGGACGTCTCGTCGTTCGGAATTATTTAGAAGAATCGATGGGGACGTTATATGATCGGATCAATACGTATTTAGACGCCCAACAAGTTGGAACCAATCGAGTATATGGCATTTATACGTTAGCAGGAGCAATCTACAACAAGCCGAGCACTCAATTGCAAAAAGTCGATATTCGTGACTGGTTCGATTTTGTGTTCCAAGGGCGTCCGTTGCCAGGACGTATTTTAATTGCTCTTTTGAAGCGGATCCAGGCAGAAGGTGCCATGTATGCACATCATGCAGCAGTATTAAAAAGTTGGCTCGTTAGTCAACGGGAAGGGAGAGAATGGACCATGTCAATCGATTATGAAAACAAACAACCTGCCTACATTGTAGGTCGGACATTTGCTGTGTTAGAGAAAATTCACCAAGAAGCAATAGGTTCAAAAGATACATTAGCGAGTCGATTTTTCGGTGCAGCTTCAACGACGCCGCTTGCAGTATTCGGCATGCTCATTAAAAATGCGCAATACCATTTAGCGAAGATTGGTGGAAATAATGAAGGCCGTCAAGTGAGTTTAGATAAGATGCTAAGAGAATTACTAGGCCAAATCGATGCGTTTCCATCGACGTTACGGTTGGCAGAGCAAGCAGAGTTTGCACTCGGTTATTACCATCAAAAAGAAGCGTTATGGAAAAAGAAGGAGGATTCATCATGTTTAAACAGTTAACAGACCCAAACAAACGGTACGATTTTTTACTCGTATTTGATGTGAAAGACGGAAACCCCAATGGGGATCCAGACGCGGGGAACTTACCACGTGTCGATGTGGAAACGATGCAAGGATTAGTGACAGACGTTGCTTTAAAACGCAAAGTGAGAAACTACGTGCAACTTACACGTGGTGAAGAAGAAGGGTACGACATTTATGTAAAACAACGTGGAATTTTATCGCGTGAGCAGAAAAAAGCATACGATGCACTAGGGCTCGCAGATCAAGAAAAACAGTCAGCGAACGTCATGAAAGATGCTCGTGAGTGGATGTGTGAGCATTATTATGACACGCGAATGTTCGGTGCGGTCATGTCGACGAAAAAGTACAATGCGGGACAAGTACGAGGACCGCTCCAACTTACCTTTGCACGTTCCATCGATCCGATCACTCCGTATGATATGACGATCACACGTGTCGCATTGACTAACGCAAACGATGCACAAAAAGAAGCGGGCGAAGACGAAGTAGAAGCGCGCCACGGACAAATGGGACGGAAAGCGTACGTTCCTTACGGATTGTATGTCGCGCAAGGATACTACACGCCGGCATTTGCGAAACAGACAGGCGTCACTGAAAATGACCTGGCCGTCTTTTGGGAATCATTAATTAACATGTGGGACTTGGATCGTTCGGCATCACGTGGCCAAATGGCAACACGCGGCTTATACGTCTTCGCGCACGACAGCGAATTCGGAAACGCCCCATCCCACAAACTATTTGAAGCGATCAACATTGAACGTAAAGAAAACGTCGATGTCGCCCGAGATGCGAAAGATTACGACATCACGATCGATGAACTAGATATCGATGGTGTGACACTGCACCGAGTTGTGGAACTATAAATATTCAAAAAGCTCGAGTTTGGAACTAGGCTCGAGCTTTTTAGAAAAGAGGAATAACGTGCCCAAAAAAATTACAGAATATTTAGAAATAAAAAATGTCAGTCAAAAAGACTTTGAATTTTTGGATGGGTTTATTAAGCATGATACGAGCTTATACTTTGATCCTTTACTCATCCAGTCGTATGCGATTGGAAAGGAAGAGGATCATATCTCCGTTCAAATGAGAGATCGGCTCGTTTCATTTTTTGCTCAATTATTGAACAATATTAATGACGATGCAACAGTGAGAGCGCTCTTAGATACAGGTTCTGAAATGAATGAGAATGGTTTAGGTATGACTTTGAAAGGAGTATCGATGGGTCGAGGAAGCAGTCCCGATAAGTTATACGATATGTTTCTACATGAAGGGGTGTTGGAACATATGAGAGCAGGAACAATCCGAGATTATAGAGAGATACCTATTTTTACGGATGGTTTCGGGAAAGATAAACTATCGGATTTAATTACGAATATTTGTTATGACTTACTTGTGGAGTTTACTCACCAAGAGGTGGAATGTTTGAAAGAGAAGCATAGTATAGAAGTTCCGTTGGCAGAATTTAAACATAGAGCTTGGAACGAAGCAACACATAGATGGGAGGATAGAATAGATCTACTTCCTCTCTTTGAAAATACTACTCGATTTTTTGTACCAAAAAGATTGTTGTTATCCGAATTAACGTTAGACGTAGAGACTTATTTTAGGAAAGTTGTAGTCGGTTTTTATAAAACGTCTGATCAAACGGTCAAAGAAGTTGAAAAAACACTGCTGCGAGACGGATATAACAAAGTGTCTTGCAATATTGAATTTAGAAGTACGAGACATAAGAATCAAGATGTCCAAGAGTTAGAGAGTGCATATTTTGATGGATCCTATAAAGGGTACTTAAATGATGACCAGTTAGAAGAAATTGTAGAGAAGTCTCGCCAAAAGATTTTGGAAAGTAGAGAAGTGGAACTTCAATAGACATACGGAGTGGCGAATGTATAGATGCGTCCCCCTTCTATAGAGGGGGGATGGTTTAAAAAGGAGGAAGAAATAATGGAGCTAGTTTATTTATATATTAAAGAGGGAGAGCCTTTTAAGAGTGGGCAACATATCCAATTGAGTCCGTTAAGGACGTATAAGTGGATAAATGAAGATACGATTCATTGCACGGAACGACGAACAATCAATTTAATGACTGAAAGGTTTTGCAATCCATCAGAGTGTTTTTATAATTTCAACGCCATTGTTGGAAAAAATGGGGTTGGGAAGACAGAGTTACTCAAACTCTTATCATTAAAAGAAAGTAAAAGTAAGTATTTATTATTGTATCGTTTGGATTCCCACACGTATCTCGTTGCTTCTCGTAACATGTCTACTAGCATTGCTTATCATCTTTATCACGTTTCGGAAAGAAGGAGTGATGGTTCTTTTTATCTGAATAAAGACCCTTATCCAATTTTAAATGAACAAAGACATTTAATGAGTTGTCTCATGAGTGACTATGAAAACGCTACGGTTAGAGTGACAGCGAACGCGATGTTAAATGAGGAGCTAATAAGTCATATGCCTCAAATACTGGTTAAAGAAAGTCGCATGGAAGTGCAAAGTTCAGATTTATTGTATGATTCACTTCTATCACAATTAAAAGGGAAAAAGCGAGAGATGTTTAAAAAAGAAAAGTATCAAATTGAGTGTCGTTATGATCGATCAGCACTTGAAGATATAGCATATTATTATGATGAGTACGACCTCAGTTTTTTTCCGTTTGTGGTGAAAGAAAACGATACGATGACTTTTGAAGAGAAAATTCAAACACGTGAGTCGATTTATGAAGAACTTTATTTTCCATTTTTAAAGGAAGTCGTAGGGTGGGGAGACGCCGATATATTTCATGCATATTTCGCCCAAAACTTAAAGGCTATTTATACAAATGATAAAAAATCAGATAGTGAGAACCAACTTTCAGAGGAGGAGCG
>JASLJC010000080.1 GCA_030152585.1 Savagea sp.
GTATGAACCGTACGCTCTAGCCAGCTGAGCTACGCCACCATCATATCGTATTAAAACGACAACTCATATATTACAGAAATTTATGAGATATGTCAACACTATTTTAAAAATAAAGGGGAAATTCTTTCATGGACGTCGAAAGAACGGTTGAACAAGCACTTCAAACATTTTCAATTTCACGTAAAACACGCATTCTCGTCGCTTGCTCAGGAGGAGCAGATTCTGTTGCACTCGTTTACGCACTCCATCGGCTCGGGTACGATATCGCAATCGGTCACGTTGATCATATGTTGCGTGAAAACGCGAAAAAAGATCGTCAATTCGTCCGCAAACTCGCAGCGGACCTTCAAATACCTTGTTTTGATCGCGCCATTCCAATTGCTTCGATTGCAGCTGAAACGAACGAAAATATTCAACACGTCTGTCGAGTTGAACGCTATTCTTTTTTAGAAGAAGTCGCACGTCGCGAAAACATTCCGTATATCGCAACTGCTCACCATGCAAACGATCAACTTGAAACGGTATTAATGCAACTCGGACAAGGAAAACAAGTAATCGGAATGCCATCGCGTCGTCGTCTTCGGTCGTCGTGTCAATTGATTCGACCGTTGTTACGTGTAACGAAACAGACGATTTTTGAATATTTACAACAAAATCAAGTGACGTATCGCCATGATGAATCGAATGATTCTGATGATTACGTTCGCAATGCGATTCGTCATGCTGTCGTACCAGTTTATGAGCAGTTATTTGAAGAGGTTGCGCTTCAGACGACGGACATTGTCGAACGACTACAAGAAGATGAACGATATTTACAACAAAAAGCGCAACGTATTGCGACACAAATTCGTCAACAAGAACGTGACGGTTTTTCCATTCCTTTGAACGAATGGTTCAACTATCCTTCATCTTTACAAAGACGTGTCCTTCCACTACTATTAAATTACCTTTATTCTGAGGATAAACGTGCGCATTACAGTAAATCTTTGTTACAATTACTTTATGAGCAATGCATTCGCACCGACGGGACGAAAATGATTCGACTGCCGGAGCGTTATTTTTTTATTCGTACGTATGATCGAGCGTATTTTAAACGTACTTTACAGGAACCGCTCCCTTTTTCTCGTCAACGTATGCGTCTAAATGAAACGTATTCATTTGGGCCTTATACGATTCGGCTCGTACCGATTGAAAACGAAGAAGAAGGATGGGAAACGTGGTATACCGCGTTATCTTCCCTTTCCGTACGTACGAGAAAAGATGGCGACCGTATCCATTTGTTACAGAACGAAGGAAAGAAAAAAGTATCGCGCGTCTTCATCGATGAAAAAATACCGACATATGAACGAAATGTATGGTTGTTAGTCGTCGATGAACGAGACGAAGTGCGAGCGATTCCGTTCGTCCGATACGATGCGGCATTTTCAAATGAACGTCGCTCGACCGATCGGTACGCATTGCAAATGCGAAAAGAGAAATAAAAGGAGTGCACACGATGCAAAACGATATTAAAGAAGTATTATTTACAGAAGAACAATTACAAGAGAAAGTTCGCGAACTCGGAGCGACATTAACAGAAGAATATGAAGGTAAATTCCCACTAGCCATTGGGATTTTAAAAGGTGCTATTCCTTTTATGGGCGATTTAATGAAATATATCGATACGTACGTTGAAATTGATTTCATGGACGTTTCGAGTTACGGAAATGCGACGGTATCATCAGGTGAAGTGAAAATTATTAAAGATTTAAATACGAGTGTAGAAGGGCGCGACGTTTTAATTATTGAAGATATTATCGACAGTGGGAAGACGTTAAAATATCTCGTCGACTTATTAAAATATCGTAAAGCAAATTCGATTAAAATTGTGACGTTGCTCGATAAACCGACAGGACGAAAAGTCGATTTAAAAGCAGATTTCGTCGGATATGAAGTACCCGATGCATTCGTCGTAGGGTATGGATTAGATTATGCTGAAAAATACCGTAATTTACCGTACATTGGCGTATTGAAAAAAGAAATTTACTCATTTTAATAAAAAAGATAGTGAGGGCGTTTCCTTTGTATCGAAACGTTAGCATATGATAAGATTTACAGTAGTTTTTTGTGAATCAAATGAGGAGGAGCAGAATGGGTCGAGCATTTCGATATATATTATTGTACGGATTTTTATTCCTCGGAATTTTAGGTGTGTTTAGCTTATTTAACAACCCGAATCCGAAGATGGAACCGATCCGATACGATGAATTTGTAGAAGCAGTAGAGCAAAAGCAAATTACATCGGCTGAGTTAAAGCCAGTCCAGCTCGTCTATGAAGTGAAAGGTACTTTAAAAGGGGCGGAAGAAGGACAAGAGTTCATTACGAACATTCCGATGGACGATGAAGCGTTAATGACACAAATCCGTGAACTCGGAAAAGATAAAAAAGTAGAAATCGAATTTGAAAAAGCACCAGAACGTAGTTTATGGGTGTCATTCCTTACGGGGATGTTACCACTCATTATTATTTTAGTGTTATTTTTCTTCTTATTAAATCAAGTGCGCGGTGGCGGTGGCGGCGGTGGCCGTATGATGGACTTCGGGAAAAGTAAAGCGAAGTTACAGACCGATGACCGTAAAAAAGTGACGTTCCAAGACGTTGCAGGCGCAGACGAAGAAAAACAAGAATTGATGGAAGTCGTCGATTTCTTAAAAGATTCGCGTAAATTTGTCAAACTCGGTGCACGTATTCCGAAAGGGATTTTACTCGTAGGACCACCAGGAACAGGTAAAACATTGCTCGCTCGTGCAGTTGCAGGAGAAGCAGGCGTACCGTTCTTTACGATTTCAGGATCTGACTTCGTTGAGATGTTTGTCGGTGTCGGAGCGAGTCGAGTACGTGATTTATTCGAACAAGCGAAGAAAAATTCACCGTGTATCATTTTCATTGACGAAATCGATGCAGTCGGTCGTAAACGTGGAGCAGGTCTCGGTGGTGGACACGATGAGCGTGAACAAACATTGAACCAATTACTCGTAGAGATGGACGGTTTCGAAGGAAATGAAGGAATTATCGTCGTTGCAGCGACGAACCGTGCTGATATTTTAGACCCTGCTCTTTTACGTCCTGGTCGTTTCGACCGTCAAATTTTAGTGAACAATCCAGACGTTCGCGGACGAGAAGACATTTTAAAAGTACACGCACGAAACAAACCACTCGATGAGTCGGTAAAATTAAACGTTGTTGCGAAACAAACACCTGGATTTTCAGGTGCACAGTTAGAAAACTTATTAAACGAAGCGGCACTTGTAGCGGCACGCCGCGGTAAAGATAAAATTGATATGGCAGATATTGATGAAGGAACTGATCGCGTCATTGCAGGACCTGCAAAACCGAATGCAATCGTTTCTGAAAAAGTACGCCGTCGCGTTGCGATTCACGAAGCAGGACACGTCGTCGTCGGTTTAATGTTAGACGATGCGAGTTTCGTTCATAAAGTGACGATCGTACCTCGTGGAAAAGCAGGAGGATACGCAATTAGTATCCCACGTGATGAATCAAGTTTATCAACGACACAAGAATTACTCGACCGAATTGCGGGTACACTTGGTGGTCGTGCAGCAGAAGAGCTCGTACTCGGTGACGTATCGACAGGTGCGTTACAAGACTTCCAGCAAGCGACAGATATTGCACGTCGTATGGTGACGGAATTCGGTATGAGTGAACGACTCGGACCAATTCGTCTCAGTAGCGAACGTAACCAAATGTTCTTCGGTCGTGACATGGGAAGTGCACCGAGCTATTCAGAAGAGACTGCGCGTATTATCGATGAAGAAGTACAAACGATGTTAAAAGACGAATACCGTCGTACGTTTGAACTTCTTGAAGAAAATAAAGCGTTACTCGAGCTCATTGCAGAAAACTTATTAGAAGAAGAAACGTTAGATGCAGAACAAATTAATCATTTAAAAGATCACGGTACACTTCCAGAACGTCTTTACGATCAACGCGATCGCGAAGAAACGGAAGAACAATCTACAGAACCGTCAATAAAAGACGACTCGTCTGAAGAGACGCTCGTTGAAACTGATACGAAAGAAGAAAAACCGCAATCGCCTGTCGAAAAAGAAGACAACTCTTCTACTTCGATGAAGCGAGACGAATCGGAAAAATAAAGTATCATTTGAAAAGCACTCCACTCTTTTTTCGAGTGGGGTGCTTTTTATTGGAATCAAGAAGAAGAATAGTGATTAAGACGTGCGAAATCGTTTCATTTCACGTAAAATGGTAAACGATTGTAGAGATATACAAAAAGTACGTAGTGAAAAATAAAGGGGGAACATTTATGATTTTAGTATTAGATACAGGAAATACGAATATCGTCCTCGGCGTTTACGAAGGTGGGAAATTAAAACATCATTGGCGAATGAAAACGTACCAACATCGTACAGAAGATGAATATGCGATGTCGGTGAAAGCGTTGTTTGATCACGTCGGACTAACGTTTCAAGATATTCGGGGTATTATTATTTCATCCGTCGTCCCACCGGTGATGTATCCGCTCGAACAAATGTGTCGAAAATATTTTAATCAAACACCACTCGTCGTCGGGCCGGGTACGAAAACCGGCTTAAATATTAAATACGACAACCCGAAAGAAGTCGGAGCCGATCGTATCGTCAATGCGGTAGCAGCTATTCACGATTACGGCTCACCACTCATTATCGTCGATTTCGGTACAGCTACAACGTATTGTTACATTAACGAAAAAGGTGAATACGTTGGGGGAGCAATTGCACCAGGTGTCGGCATTTCAATGGAAGCCTTATTCGACAAAGCATCAAAATTACCACGTGTTTCCCTTTCGCGACCCGATCAAGTCGTCGGAACGAATACAGTGACGGCGATGCAAGCAGGAAGTATGTACGGTTACGTCGGCCAAGTAGAAGGTATTGTAGCGCGTATGAAAGCAGAAACGAAAACAGAACCGACCGTTATCGCAACAGGTGGTATGGCGGAGTTAATAGCGAAAGAAACGAATGCAATCGATGTCGTGGACAACTTTTTAACGTTAAAAGGATTGCATTTGATTTATCAACGTAATCAATAAAAAAGAGGGATAAGAATGACAGAAAATATAGTACAATTTCCAAAAACGAACGATTATTTAGCAAAAGGACTTGCTTTCGATGCGACGATTCGGGCGTATGCGATTCGTACGACTGAACTCGTAAGTGAAGTACAGCGACGTCATCATATGTGGCCGGGAGCGACTGCAGCGACAGGACGAACGATGACAGCAACGGCGATGATGGGAGCGATGTTAAAAGGTGAAGAAAAATTAACTGTTAAAGTAGAAGGAAACGGGCCAATCGGTGCTATTTTAGCTGATGCCGATGCGAAAGGAAATGTGCGCGGTTACGCTTTATACCCACAATCTCACGAAGGGTTAAATGAGTTCGGTAAATTAGACGTTCGCGGTGTCGTCGGTGACGGAACGTTATCTGTCGTAAAAGATATCGGATTACGCGACATGTTTACCGGTCAAATTCCACTCGTCTCAGGCGAAATTGCAGAAGATTTTACCCAATATTTTGCAGTAAGTGAGCAAGTACCATCAGCTGTCGGATTAGGCGTACTCGTCAATCCAGATAACAGTGTAAAAGCGGCAGGTGGCTTTATTTTACAAGTAATGCCCGGTGCGACAGACGAAACGATTACAGCTTTAGAAGAAGCATTAGCGAATATGAAACCTGTTTCGACGATGATTGACGAAGGAATGACGCCAGAAGAAATGTTACAGTCATTACTCGGCGACGTTCAAATTGTCGATACGATGGATATTGCTTTTACGTGCGGTTGCTCAAAAGAGCGATTTGCAGATGCGATGGTCGGACTTGGCGAAAAAGAATTGCGTGCGATGATCGAAGAAGATGGTGGCGCTGAAGCAGAATGTCATTTCTGTTTAGAAAAATATACGTTTACAGTCGACGAATTGGAACGGATCATCGATGAGCTCTAGGCGAACTCGCCCGACGCAACGACCTACTCGTTCGTCTCGGGGAACGCCACCACCGCGTCCACCCGTAAAAAAGAAAAAACTTCGATTAAAACCGAAACCTTTTTTAACATTACTCGGCATCTCACTTTTGTTGAATATGTTGTTGCTCATCTTATTATTCATTCCATCGAAAGGTACGAACGAAGAAGTAGCCTCTGTTGGAAAACAGTCGATTACACGTGAAGAGTGGATGAATGCGATGGAAAATGAAATCGGTCGCGAAACGTTACAATCTCTTGTGAATGAAAAAGTGATGGAAGCAGCAGCGAAGAAGTACGGTTTAACCGTGTCAGAAAAAGAAATTGATTTAGAAATTGCACTATTATCAGCAACCGACGGCGATGTACGAGATGGACGAAATGAAGAAGACTTACGTCAAAAAATTCGTTCAGAACTCATTTTAGAAAAAGTACTAACGAATGACATCGTCGTGAAAGATAAGGCAGCGAAAGCGTATTATAAGAAAAACGAAAAGTTTTATAACGTACCTGAGTCGTACCGAACGTTCGGCATTATCGTTGCGACAGAAGAAGAAGCAAAAAAGACGAAAAAAGAACTGAAAGATGGTTCTCATTTCGAAACGTTAGCGCGTGAACGGTCACTCGATGCGAAAAGTGCGAACTTAGGTGGCGATTTAGGCTTTTTAAATGAATTTACCGAAAATGTCGATCGTGCGATTTTACAACACGCACCGACGTTGAAAGAAGGAAAAGTGAGTGATCCGATCGAATTGACGAACGGACAATATGCGATTTTACTCGTAGAACAAGTCGTACCGGCTCAGTCATACGATTACGATGAAGTGAAAGCGCACATTAAACGATTACTCGCGATGGAACAATTACCACAGACGGTAAAACCTGAAATGTTTTGGAAAGATTTCAAAGCACGTTGGGTATATGGAAAATAAAAGAACGTATCGGATCAGATCTCATCGATTCGATACGTTTTTTCGTATATTTATTATTGGAAAGGTCGAATCAAAGGGGAACGTAACTTATTGTAGGAGAGAAATCAGTACGATTGATATGGCTTATATTCGTATGAAGTGAAAAATGTTAAACGAAAGGGCTAGTTGAATAGGGGAACGTGTATATGTATTTGTAGTAAAAATGATGGAATTCTTTCATCCTCTTGTACGTTTGTTTGACTTTCGTTGAGTAGAGGAATACGTTAGCAATAGTTTCAAAATTTAAAAAAGATAAAGGGGAAATCTATATGACAGTAGGTTCATCGATTACTTCATTTATTGGTCAAACGCCATTAGTTAAAGTCCGCCGTTTAGTAAAAGGCGAAGCGAATGTTTATGCAAAATTAGAATATTTTAATCCAGGGGGAAGTGTGAAAGATCGTGTTGCACTTTCGATGATAGAAGAAGCGGAAAAAAGAGGAGATTTAAAAGAAGGAAGTACGATTGTAGAACCGACGAGCGGCAATACAGGTATCGGTTTAGCAATGATTGCCGCTGCGAAAGGATATCAAGCAGTATTCGTCATGCCTGATACGATGAGTATTGAACGTCAACGGTTATTGAAAGCATACGGAGCGCAAGTCGTGTTAACACCCGGAGCAGAGGGAATGCCCGCTTCTATTGCGAAAGCACGCGCGTTAGCGGAACAAAATGGATGGTTTTTACCTCTTCAGTTTAGTAATGAAGACAATCCGAAAGCGCATTATGAAACAACAGGTCCTGAATTGCTGGAAGCACTTGGCGTTGTTGACGTGTTTATTAGCAGTGTCGGTACAGGGGGAACGTTAACGGGAACGGGGCGTTTCTTAAAAGAAAAAAATCCGTATACTCGGGTAATCGCTGTTGAACCGGCAGAATCACCGGTTTTATCTGGAGGTACACCCGGGAAGCATAAAATTCAAGGAATTGGTGCAGGGTTTAAGCCGGATATTTTAGATGAAACAATTTATAATGAAGTTGTAACGATACCGGGAGATGAAGCATATGCATTTGCGCGTCGTGCAGCGACAGAAGAAGGAATTTTATGCGGAATGAGTTCAGGTGCTGTCCTCGCAGCGGCACAACGTGTAGCGGAAACGTTACCAGCAGGGAAAAACATCGTCGTTTTACTACCAGATAATGGGGAGCGTTATTTAAGTACGTCATTATACGAAACAGAATAATGAACGATAAAAGGGCTGGGGTGAAAAACTCCGCTCTTTTTTTCGGTAAATATGTTGTTCGTGTAACGAAAATCGTTTTCTTTTGTTAAATCTCATCGTTTTCGGTACACGAAGCGGAAAATAAGGGGTAAAATAGACATACTATAACTGTATGGAGGCTATTGTATAATGACAAAGAAACGAGTCGCATATGTTGAAGCACCGATGTCATCATCGGATTTTTTTCGTGCATATGCACATTTAGCGACAACTGATCGCCACATTTTATTAGAAAGTGCTAATGGTGGAACGTTGTCGATTGCCGGAATCGATCCGTTAGCGACATACGAAAGTGCTAACGGTGAAAATCGATTAACTGTGACGTGGGCAGACGGAAAAGTGGAACAAGAAGAAGGAGATCCGCTTGAGTTGCTCGAACGACGGTTGACGAAATATACGTTCGAACCGATCGAAGCATTACCTGCTTTTCAAGGAGGCGTCCTCGGTTACATCAGTTATGACTACGTTCGTCGTTACGTGACAATGGAGCCGTCGACACGTCTTGATATTGACGTACCTGACCTTTATTTTTATTTGTTTGATCAATGGGTCGTATACGATCATACGAAACAAATAGCCTATTTTATCGGTTTATCTGGATGTATAGATTGTGTACGAGCGTTGCGACGCGAGTGGGAAGAAGTAAAAGAACGTCCTTTACGAGAAGTGAAAAAGACGTCGATCGGAGAAGTGACGATTGAGCCGTCGAAAGAAACGTTTGTCCGAAGTGTCGAAGAAATTCAATCGCTCATTGCGCAAAACGATGTTAAACAAGTAAATATTTCGCTTCGTCAGTCAGCGGATGTGACACTTGCGCCGTTGGATCTTTACCGTTCACTTCGCTCATTGAACCCGTCGCCGTATATGGGTTGGATGAAAACACCATTTCTCGATATCGTCAGCGGTTCACCAGAATTGTTGTTACGTAAAAGAGGACGTACGATTACGACGCGACCGATTGGCGGTACCGCTGCGCGCGGCGAGACGGAACAATTAGATGCACGTCAAAAAGCGTCACTGCAATCGAGTCAAAAAGATATGACCGAACACGAAATGCTCGTTGCGTTAGAATGTGATGATTTTCGTCAAGTATGTGAGCCGTCTTCTGTCGGTGTCACAGCTTCTCAAGTAATCGAAACGTACTCGCACGTTTTTCATATCGTTTCGGAAGTTGAAGGAACATTACGAGAAGACGTCTCGCTTGCTGAATGGGTTCGTGCGATTTTCCCGGGTGGTTCGATTACAGGAGACCCGAAAGTTCCAACGATTGAAATAATTGAACGGCTTGAAACGGTTCGTCGCGGTTTATATACCGGTTCGATCGGATGGATTGGCTTTAACGGAGATGTAGAGTGGAACATTTTAATTCGTACGGCACTATTACATGAAGGGAAGATGTATGTACAAGCAGGTGCGGGTATTACGCTCGATTCCGATCCGTCAGCAGAATTTGAAGAATCGTTGACGAAAGGGCGTGCTTTATGGGAAGCGAGTCATCGTGTAAAGGAGGCATCGTTGAAATGAAATGTTGGTACGACGGGCAGATTCAACACGTAGACGATATTCGAATCTCGCCACTCGATCATAGTTTATTGTACGGTATCGGATTTTTTGAAACGTTTCGTACGTATGATGGGCAAGTTCCTTTATGGTCTTTTCATTGGGAACGATTGACACGAGCATTGCGTGATTACGCTATTCGTTTACCATACAAGTCCGATCAATTACGAGCAGCAGTCGCTACTTTATATGATGTATATGGAGAAGATATATACATTCGACTAAATGTACTCGCAGGAGAAGAAGGAATCGGTTTACGTCCGACAACATATGAAAATCCGCACGTCTTACTTTATGCTAAGCCGTTAGTTGTTCAACAGCGTGGGACAGAAAAAGACGGTTTCGTATTGCAGACACGTCGGAATACACGCGAAAGTGCGATACGTCACAAATCACACAACTACGCAAACAATGTTAAAGGACGTCTCGAGCTGACTTCGTTACGTGATGAGGAAGGAATTTTTTTGACAGAAGAAGGATATGTCGCAGAAGGTGTGACGTCGAACGTGTTTTGGACGCGACGCGGTGAACTGTATACGCCATCGTTACAAACAGGCGCACTAGAAGGAACGACGCGACGTGTATTGTTGCAATTGGCTCCAAAACTCGATATTGTCCATCATATCGGTCAATTTCCAGTCGACGCTTTACAGAAAGCAGATGAAGTTTTCGTCACGAATGCGATTCAAGAACTCGTCCCGTTACGTTCATTAGATGGCCAGCCGTTAAAAGGAAAAGAAGGAACGATTTATCGTCGGCTACATGAAGCATACGTACAACACTTAAAAGAGGAGATGGAACGATGACAACACTTTCACGTTATCGCGCAGCAGTAACGATTCATAACGAAACGTTTCAATTTGAAAACGAGACATACATTATGGGCATTTTAAACGTGACACCGGACTCGTTTTCAGATGGAGGGCAATTTAACGAAATTGACGCAGCGGTCCGTCACGCAGAAAAAATGTTAGCAGAAGGTGCAACAATTATTGATGTCGGAGGAGAATCGACACGCCCCGGTCATGCGCCGGTTTCATTAGAAGAAGAAATCGAGCGTGTCGTCCCGATTATTCGAGCGTTAAAAGAACGACTCGGTTGTGTCATTTCAGTCGACACGTACAAAGCAACTGTCGCCCAAAAAGCGATTGAAGCGGGAGCGACAATTATTAACGATATTTGGGGCGGACAACGCGAAAAAGAAATATTAGACGTTGCAGCGGCGTACGACGTGCCGATTATTTTAATGCATAACGAAGAAAAGGCAGATTATCCGAACGGCTTTGAGACCGATTATTTCGCTCGCATTGAAAAAATTATTGATGATGCGAAACAAGCAGGTATTCCAGACGAACACATTTGGTTAGACCCAGGGATTGGATTTGCTAAAACGCAACCGCAAAATATTGAGGCGATGCGTTTACTTTCGAAACTATCGGATTACGGATATCCGGTATTGCTCGGCACTTCACGCAAGTCGATGATCGGATATGTTTTAGATTTACCGGTAGAAGAACGATTAGAAGGAACGCTTGCGACAGTGAGCTATGGCATTCAACACGGTTGTCACATTATGCGTGTACACGATGTTAAAGAAACTGTACGTGTCGCCCAAATGACCGATGCTTTCGTAAAATAAGGAGGAACTTATGGATTATATTCATATTCGTGGGATGTCATTTTACGCATACCACGGTGTTTTAGAAGAAGAAAATCGAATCGGACAACGATTCCAAGCAGACGTTTCAATTGCAACTAATTTACAAAAAGCGGGACAGACCGATGATTTAACGAAGACGATCAACTACGCTGAAGTATTCGACCTTTGCCGACAGACGATAGAAGGAGAGCCTGTTCAATTGATTGAAACGTTAGGCGAAACGATTGCTACACAAATATTACGACAATTCCAACCGGTCGCGCGTGGCGTACGTGTCGAAATTGTAAAACCGAACCCACCGATTGACGGTATTTACGATGCTGTATCGATTGAAATAACGCGAGGTGAATACGAATGAACAAAGTGTACGTATCTATCGGATCGAATATAGGAGATCGTATCCATTATATCGAACGAGCAGTCGACGCATTACGCCAAGCCGATCGAGTCAACGTACGAGCTGTTTCTTCTTTATACGAAACAGCTCCGGTCGGATATGAAAAACAAGATGACTTTTTAAATATTGCAGTCGCTCTCGAAACGACGGATGATGCCCATACATTTCTTGCACGTTGTCAGTCGATCGAACGTCAATTTGACCGTGTACGTACCGTTCGATGGGGACCACGTACGATTGACCTCGATATTTTGTTATTTAACGACGACGAAATCAACACCGATGATTTAATCGTGCCTCACCCTCGTATGACCGAGCGCGCATTCGTCCTCGTGCCGTTAAACGAAATTGCACCAGACGTTTCGATACCTGGAACAGGAGAAACGGTCAATACGTTAGCTCGTCGTGTAACAGGTGACGTTCGTCGATACGAGAAAGGACGAAAAGATGAGCACATTTAAAATAGGGAATGAAACGATTGAAAACCAAGTCGTCCTCGCCCCGATGGCGGGTATTAGTAATGCGGCATTTCGCTTAACCGTTAAAGAGTTCGGAGCAGGACTTGTATATGCTGAAATGATTAGCGATAAAGGAATCGTTCAAAACAATAAACGAACGTTAGATATGTTATACATTAACGAGCGAGAACATCCGATTGCGTTACAAATATTCGGTGGCGAAAAAGAAACGCTCGTTGAAGCAGCGCAGTACGTCGATCAACATACGAATGCAAATTTTATCGATATTAATATGGGATGTCCCGTGAACAAAATTATTCGATGTGAAGCCGGAGCGAAATGGTTACTTGATCCCGACAAAATTTATGAGATGGTCGAAGCGGTCGTCCGAGCAGTCGATAAACCAGTCACTGTGAAACAACGAATCGGTTGGGATGACGAACATATTTATGCGGTACGTAATGCGCAAGCAGTCGAAGCAGCAGGTGGCGCAGCGGTCGCAATACATGGTCGAACGCGTCTTCAAATGTATGAAGGAAAAGCAAATTGGGACGTCATTCGCCAAGTGAAAGAAAACGTATCGATCCCCGTTATTGGAAACGGAGACGTCGCCGAACCGGAAGATGCGCGTCGAATGTTAGATGAAACAGGCGTCGATGGCGTCATGATTGGGCGTGCAGCACTAGGTAATCCATGGATGATTTATCGTACGGTCCGTTATTTAGAAACTGGTGAACGTATACCTGAGCCGTCTCCTTCTGAAAAAATTGACGTTTGTTTACTTCATTTTGAACGACTCATGCAATTAAAAGGAGAACACGTAGCCGTTCGCGAAATGCGCAAACACGTGGCTTGGTATATAAAAGGTATCCGAGGACATGGGAAAGTACGAAATGAAATGAACGAAGCAGAAACGAAAGAACAGCTGTATACTATTTTACGCTCGTTTCAACAACGGATAGCGTGAAATGTCACGAAACGAACGCTGTTACTTTTTGTGAAATGATGTACAATATAAAAGAGTAATAGTTCATCACATATGAACAAACAACCAAGGAGTGAACGTCATGTCTCATTCAAATGAGCTTAATGATCAATTTCTCGTGCGTCGAGAAAAAATGGATAACATTCGCGAATTAGGGTTAGACCCATTCGGTAGTCGCTACGAGCGCACACACCTCGCGACACAATTACACGAACAATATGACGAGTATTCGAAAGAAGAACTCGCTGAAATGACAATTGAACCGGTATCAATTGCCGGTCGTATTATGACGAAACGTGGTAAAGGAAAAGCAGGATTTGCTCACTTACAAGATTCAACAGGTCAAATCCAAATTTACGTTCGTCGTGACGATATCGGCGAAGAGCCGTACGCTTTGTACAAAACGGTTGACCTCGGCGATATTATCGGGATTAAAGGTGATATTTTCAAAACGAATACAGGGGAAGTAACGGTTTATGCGAAAGAATTTACGTTTTTAACGAAAGCGTTACGTCCATTGCCTGAAAAATTCCACGGCTTACAAGATGTTGAACAACGTTATCGTCAACGTTATTTAGATTTAATGATGACAGACGGAAGTCAAGAACGTTTCGTATTACGTAGCCGTATTATTCGCGAAATTCGTAACTACTTAGACGACCAAGGTTTCTTAGAAGTAGAAACACCGATGCTTCATTCAATCGCTGGAGGAGCAAATGCCCGTCCATTCGTCACACACCACAACGCATTAGATTTAGATTTATACATCCGAATCGCCCTCGAACTACATTTAAAACGTCTCGTCGTCGGTGGTTTTGAAAAAGTATACGAAATCGGTCGCGTCTTCCGTAACGAAGGAATTTCAACACGTCACAACCCTGAATTTACGATGATTGAATTGTATCAAGCATATGCGGATTACAATGACATTATGGAACTAACAGAAAACATGGTCGCACACGTTGCAGAGAAAGTACTCGGCACGACGACAATTCAATACGGTGAAGATACGATTGAATTAGCACCACGTTGGAAACGACTCCATATGGTCGATGCTGTCAAAGAATATACAGGCGTAGACTTTTGGCCAGAAATGACGAAAGAAGAAGCACATGCTCTCGCAGCTGAACATAACGTTCAAGTAGAAGAGATGATGGAAGTCGGTCACGTATTAAATGAATTTTTCGAACAAAAAGTAGAAGAGCAACTCGTTCAACCGACATTTATTTACGGTCACCCGGTTGAAATTTCACCACTTGCGAAGAAAAATCCAGAAGATCCACGTTTTACAGATCGTTTTGAATTATTTATCGTACGTCGTGAACATGCGAATGCCTTTACAGAATTAAACGACCCAATTGATCAACGTCAACGTTTTGAAGCACAATTAGCTGAAAAAGAAATGGGGAACGATGAAGCGCACGATATGGATGAAGACTTCATCGAAGCATTAGAGTACGGTTTACCGCCAACAGGTGGTCTCGGTATCGGAATCGACCGTCTCGTTATGTTATTAACGAACGCACCATCAATTCGCGACGTTCTCTTATTCCCACAAATGCGACCACGTAATTAAGCGCATAAAGAGCAACTTAAATAATGAAAGACACTTGAGTGATTATAGTATTCAAGTGTCTTTTTGTTTGAACAAAATGAAATGACCACGGATAAGATTCGCAACTAAATATTTAATGTAGCGACTAAAAGTAATAGCACTACAATCTTTTAAAAAATGTAACTCCTTACGATATTTCATATGTCTCTATTAATCGTAATGATTCTGTTTTTGTAATAAAGGATGCTCAATCGAGAAAACGGTACGTTATGTTTATTTGAGATTCGTTTCGTTACGTAAATGAAAACAAAAGATTCCTTTTTAATTGCGAGGAAGAAAGAAAATACATTTCATATAAAAAAGAACAGCAAATCGTGTATTATATAGAAGGTAAAAAAATAAAAAGATGAAAGAGAATATAAAAAACAAGAAAATCAAAGAAAAAACGAAAAAAGGGTTGTCAAAAATAAAAACAGGTGATATAGTTATAAACGTTGCTTGAGAGAGCGACCTTGAAACATAACGAAACGAAACTTTTCAAAAATATTTTAAAAAAGATGTTGACACGAAAAGTTAAGTTGTGTTATGATAGAGAAGTCGCCAAAACAAAGCGACGAAATGAACATTGAAAACTGAACAGCAAAATGTTTGAACGAAATTTATATTCGTTTTCATGCCGACCCCGTCGGATGAAACGAATTTGGTTATAACATAGCCAGTTAAGAAATCGAGCTAATCGAATTTCTACA
>JASLJC010000127.1 GCA_030152585.1 Savagea sp.
GTCGGATTAGAACCTTTAATTGAACATTGGCTCGGTTTACCAAAAGAAGCAAGTTTAGCATTATTACTCGGTTTTATTCGTCGAGAATTAGCTGTATTACCATTGCTAGAACTAGACTTGACGACGTCACAATTATTTGTCGGCGCTGTCGTAGCATTACTTTATTTACCTTGTTTATCTGTTTTTAGTGTATTAATCAAAGAGTTCGGTTTGAAAATTGCGTTGACGATTAGCGTAACGACGATTGCACTTGCGTTGTTTGTCGGTGGATTATTTAATCAATTTTTCGGACTCATTCGTTTTATTTTAAATATGTAAGGAGAGAGTATGATGAGAACAACGATTACGACTATAATCGAACGATGTGCCATTCAGCTACCTATTTTGCATCCTTTCTTTTCGTTATATTATGACGAAATGATTGAAAATGAAATTGCGCTTGGCCGTATTACAGCAAAAGATCGCGTATTATTTATTGGAGGAGGGCCTTTTCCATGGACAGCTATGCGAGTAGCAGAGAAGACACGTGCTTCTGTTCATATTGTAGATCATGATCAACGAGCGATTGAAACTGCTCAGCGTGTCATTCGTCGTCACACTTGTGCAGAGCGTTTATCTGTTCAACGAGCAGACGGTAAAAAAGTGAATGCTGAACATTATTCTGTTATTTATATTGCAAGACAAGCACGTCCTCACTTGCACATTATAGAAAATATTTGGCCGACATGTACTGAAGGAACACGTATAATTATCCGACAAAATATCAGAATACCGGAAGTTCAATCCTTTTTCAAAAATGTTGTAAAACTTGTATTTTCTACAGGGGAAGTTATTGAAAGTACAGACTATCGTGAAAGGAGTTTAATGTTTGTGAAGCGATCATGTTCAGTATGAAAAGAATCATGCAATATAGTCTTTTATTGATAGCTATCGTCGCGAGTGTTATTTTGTATCGTTTGCTCGACTTTACATCTTTATATGCAATGATTCAAAAAGTACCCTATTTCAGTTTACTTTTACTCATCAGTTGGCAATTATTGACGATCTATTTGCTCGTATTACAATGGCAATGGTTATTACGTCAACAAAAATATAGTCCAACATTTCGAGAGTTATGGCATGTTCAATTGTATAGTATTTTAATTGAATCGTTATTTGTAGGCTCTAAGTTAGGAAGTGAAAGTATGCGTTTATTTTATTTAACGAAACGTTATACGAAACGATGGAGTCATAGTGTAGCTTTAATTGCAGCCCAAAAAACATATAGTATGGCTGCTTTCATCACTTTTTTACTTTTGTTTATATGGATAGAGCCGAAATTTTTCTCTATCGTATTTCAAAATCTTTCTTTTTCAACTTCTTTTTATATCGTCATAGGAATTAGTGTTCTTTTATGTTTTTTATTGTATAAAAGTTACTCTTTTTTTCCGAAGATGAAGCAAAGTATCCTTTCATTTTATCGTTCGTTTCAACTATTGTTTTCGAATCGTCAAAATGGTTGGAAGCAATATTTTTTATCGTTTATCATTTGGATTTTTTATCCACTAAAAGGATTTTATATAGCGTACATCCTTCAAATTCCTATTTCGATAGGGACGTTATGTTTCATTCTTATTATTAGTTACACAGTTGCTCAACTTCCGCTTACACCAGGAGGAATTGGTACATTTGAAGGAACGATCATCAGTATGCTTATGTACGTAGGAGTATCTCTTGAACTTGCATTTTTATATACGCTCGTTTTTCGTTTCATGACACATTGGCTTCAAGTTCTCATCGGTATCTTCTTTTTATGGACGAAGACGAGTCGGACATTAGGTGTTGAATTGTATGAATGGATAAAAAAAGAGAGGGGGAAAAGAAATGGAGTTTCTCAGTCGCTCGATCAAGTGGCGAAACAATAGTTGGACAGCGCATATTGCTAATATCGTGACGTTACTCAATATGAGTGCGGGTTGGTGTTCTATTATTGCTATTGGACACGGACAATTTCAATGGGCGATTTATTGTATTGTCGCCGCTGCTTTTTTTGATGGTGTAGATGGGAAGCTTGCTCGTTTTTATGGTACAACATCGACGTTTGGTGAGGCATTAGACTCTTTGAGTGATATTATTTCGTTTGGAGTTGCACCTGCTTTCTTATTTTATGCGACATTTTCTTTCGAAGCCCCTATAGCGGCTGCTTGTTTTTCACTTATGTATCTCATAACAGGCGTCATTCGACTCGCTCGTTTTAGTGAAACGGGACATACATCGTTTTACATAGGCTTACCTATTACAGGAGCAGCTCTTCTATTTGTGATTATCTATATGATGCATTCTTACTTATCATTTGATGTATTTGCTTTTATAATGTTCGTGTTATCTATTGCGATGGTTCATAATAAAAAATGGAAATTATTCAATAGTTGAATAATTATTCAAATTATATAATTTAAAATATTCTGAAAATAGAGTAAAGTAAACGTCATATCAACGTAATGAGAGAAAAACGCTTCTTTAACGAGAATGAATAAAAATTCAAATATGAGTTGACAAGAGTTGTGAAAAAGTTTACTATTTGGATAAAGCACGTATCAATCGGCCTTTTTCTGTATGAACATACGGAAGAAGGCGATTTTTCATTCAAGAAGGAGGGTTTTTAATGAGTACCGGAGAAGCGAAAGCATGTACGAATCGCCAGCAGTTTTTATGGGGAGTGCGCGATTGTATGCCAACTGTTCTCGGTTATTTAAGTGTCGGATTCGCAGCGGGAGTTGTAGAATATACGGCAGGAATGAGTTTACTTGAGATTTTCCTCGTTTCTCTACTCATGTATGCAGGAGCAGGGCAGTTTGTTGCCGCTGGGATGATTATAGCGGGAGCCCCGCCTCTTACGATTATTTTAACCGTATTTATTATTAATATGCGGCATTTTTTATTAAGTGCTGTATTAGCACCAGCTTTTAAAAAGCAATCTTTTATGCAAAATTTAGGAACTGGATTTTTGATTACAGATGAAACGTTCGGTGTCGCAGCGAATCAAATGGCACGTAACAATGGAC
>JASLJC010000002.1 GCA_030152585.1 Savagea sp.
CATATTGAAACGTATGCACCTGATGTCGTCATTATGTTAGGGCTCGCAGGAGGGCGTTACAAAATTACACCTGAACGAATTGCCGTTAACGCAAAAGACGGGGCAAAAGATAATTCAGGTTATGCGCCACAAGACGAACCGATTGAAGAAGGGGCTCCTGATGGATTGTTTGCAACCGTGCCGATTCGTTCGATGGTCGAGCGTATGGTAGCGCATCAGTTACCAGCAGCTATTTCAAATACAGCAGGTACATATCTTTGTAACAATATGATGTATGTTGCACTGAATGAAGCGCGAAAGAAAAACGATGTCTTTCGTGCAGGGTTTATTCATATACCAGCATCGCATGAATTAGCTATTCAGCACGGTAAAATCCCGAGTTGGTCACTAGACGATTTAACGAAAGGGATTCGTCTCTGTTTAGAGACACTATAAAGGGGAAACCTTTCAAAAAAGAGTGAAAGAAGGGAAGTCTATATGGAGCGATTAAAAATAGCGGTAATTGGAAGCGTCAATATTGACTTCGTTGTCGAGTCCTCTCGCATTCCACAAGAAGGAGAAACATTGCAAGGAGATCGTTTTTTTACGACATGTGGTGGGAAAGGTGCAAACCAAGCGATTGCAGCGAGCAAACTCGGTGGAGATGTTACATTTTTTGGGGCAGTCGGTCAAGATACTTATGGAGAAATGTTAATTGAAAACTTTCAAACATATGGCGTTCAACTGGAACAAATACAAACGGTACCTTATGAAACAGGTATAGCTTTTGTTCAGCTAACAGGAGAACATAATCGTATTACAGTCGTAAGAGGAGCAAATGATGCGCTCGTTGTGCCAACAGAAGAACAACTTGCCTTATTTGATATTATAGTGATGCAATTTGAAATACCATTTTCAATCATTGAATCGGTTATAAAAAAAGCTTCGACATTAGGAAAAACAATTATTGTCGATCCTGCGCCTGCTCGACGTATTGATCCAACATTACTTGAAAAAATAACGTATCTGTTACCGAATGAAGTAGAATATAAAGAGCTCCTCCAAACGAGCGAAACAATTGAAGAGATTACGAACCGATATCCAGAACAGCTCATTGTGACAAGAGGAAACAAAGGAGTAAGTTATACAGATAGAGCCGGAACATTTCGAACGATACGAGCTGAACAAGTCGACGTGCAAGATACGACTGGAGCAGGGGATACGTTCGCAGGAGCGTTCGCTGTCGCTTTAGCAGAAGGTCAATCATTAGATGAAGCACTTCAATTTGCAAATGGTGCAGCTGCACTTGCGACGACAAAAAAAGGAGCACAAACCGGTATGCCGACTCGTATTGAACTAAAACGATGGAAAGAGGAGAAAAAATGAACATATCAATTGAAGTAGCAGAAACGTATAATCGCGACACATTACAGCAAGAAGCGAGTGTTTATGTAACAGGAGAACATCCCCTTTTATTATTTACAAGTGAAACAATCGGTGTCGATTTAAAAAATTGGAGTGATCGACTATTGCAATTGATTGTTGGAGAAGAACAGCAAACATTTGAAACGTCGGACGGACGTTTCGAACTACGCTTACAACGTGAAGACGATCAACTAACGATTACGGGACGGAACGATTTTTTAGAAAGGGATGAATGGGCGTTTGATGTCGACTTTTTCACATTTATCGAAGCATTTACGATTGCTGCGACACGTTTTGTCAATTTAGTCGTCGAAGTAGATGAACGAGCGCAAAATGATTCATCATTTGAAGAGCTAGTTCAATATTTATTTTTATTAGGTCAAACAGTTGATGGATTTTAATGTTTGTATAAAATCAAATACCGAACAAGACAAAAAAGATACGAATATCGATTTCGTATCTTTTGGTCGTTCGTGTATAAGGTATATGTGAGAAAAGTGTACATCATATAAGTAATACATAGTGAAGAGCATCTTCTTTATCAATCTTTAAATGGCGGATATTCTATAAGAAACGATTAACGTTGCACGATAAACGCAGCATGCCGGCCACAGCTTTTTTCTTCGCGGTAAGAAAAACTATCGTTCGATAGGAAAGTACAAGTCGTATCGAATGTAACGTTACGAGATGGAATTCCTAGAAATTCAATTTGGCGTTGAATGACGCGTTTCGTATCGATATGCCATTTGTTCGTTTCTTCTCTATACGTGATCGCATCGTTTGCGTAGCCGAGCGCATTGAACAGTTCATAGACGTCGCGGTCGACTTCAAATTTTTCTTGACTGATCGAAAAGCCGACGTAGAGATGAAAGTCTTCGATTGCTACTTTTTCGTGATGGACGATTGTCTCAAATGTTTTCGGAACGATTTCTTTGACTGTTCCTTGCCACCCAGAATGAATGACACCGACAATTTTGGCTTTTTCATTATAAAAAATAATCGGGACGCAATCGGCGACCATCGTTACGAGTACGATGTTTGATTCGGTTGTATAAAGGGCATCTACATCGTATATCGCATCATCTAAAAGACGAGTCCCTCGTCCTTTATCCTGCGCGGTTACTTTATGAATGTTAGCGCTATGTGTCTGTTGTGCAAAAACGAAGTCGTCTAATAGATACCCGATCGTTTCAGCTAACGTTTTTCGATTTTGAATAACGTCACGGCGTACATGTCCTGTATGAAGTGACATTGAAAATTGTGAAGGCTTCTCGTTATTTTTGAGCGTAACGCCCGCTACGATAGAATCATTTTTTAACAATTGAATCATAAGTTCACCTTTTTTATTTTATCATAACGAAAAAATGAAAAAAGTGCGATAAAGTTGTTTTGGAAATGAGGTTGTACCGAGGGTGTCCATTATGTTACAATAACGTTAAGTTAATAAAGTAACGGTTTGAGTATGGAGAGACCTTTGAAAAGGGACGGAATTGTCCTTCTTTTCAAGGTCTCTTTTTTTATATAAAAAAGGAGAGAATACTATGACATTCAATTATGAAACACGTCAAGACGCATTACGCCAAATGGAAGAACAACCTCTTGAAGTACTTGTCATCGGCGGTGGAATTACAGGTTCAGGTATTAGCTTAGACGCAGCGGCACGGGGAATGCGAGTCGGGTTAATCGAAATGGAAGATTTTGCTCATGGTACGAGTAGTCGTTCAACGAAATTAGTTCACGGTGGTCTTCGTTATTTAAAACAATTTGAAATTAAAGAAGTAGCCGAACTTGGACGAGAACGTGCGGTCGTTTATGAAAATGGACCTCACATTACAACACCTGTACAAATGCTTTTACCATTTTATGAAGGTGGAACATTCGGTTACTATACGACTGCTCTCGGTTTAACGATGTATGACACGTTAGCACAAGTGAAAAAGTCAGAACGTCGAACGATGTTATCGAATGAAGAAGTATTAGCGAAAGCACCGATTTTAAAATCAGATGGTTTAAAAGGTGGCGGTCTTTATGTTGAATACCGTACAGATGACGCACGTTTAACGATTGAAGTTGTGAAAAAAGCACAACAATACGGTGCACTCATTGCAAATTATGCAAAAGGAGAACGTCTTTTATACAACGAAGCCGGTCGAATTATCGGAGTAGAAGTACGTGATCGAATGACCGACGAAACGTATAATATTTACGCTAAAGCAGTCGTAAACGCAGCAGGTCCTTGGGTAGATGACGTTCGAGAGATGGATCATTCGAAACATGGTAAACATTTACAATTATCGAAAGGTGTTCATTTAGTATTTGATTATGCTGATTTTCCGCTCGATCAAGCTGTCTATTTCGATACACCTGATGGGCGAATGGTTTTCGCTATCCCACGTGCAGGGAAAACATACGTCGGTACGACCGATACGTTTTATGAAGGAGATCCGAAACAGATGACGGTGACGAAAGAAGATCGTGCATACATTTTAAAAGCGATTCGATATATTTTCCCATCCGTTGAAGTTGATGAAACGAAAATTGAATCGAGTTGGGCAGGAGTTCGTCCACTCATTCATGAAGAAGGAAAAAATCCATCTGAAATTTCTCGGAAAGATGAAGTATGGGAGTCAAAATCTGGATTGTTAACGATTGCGGGTGGAAAATTAACAGGATATCGTAAAATGGCTGAAACGATTGTCGATCGTATCGTGAAACGTTTCAAAGAAGAAGGAACTATCGCTTACGGTAAAAGTCCGACGAAACATTTAGTGCTTTCTGGTGGAGATGTAGGTGGGTCAGATGCCTTCTTACAATACATTACCCGTGAAGCGAAACAATTAGAGAAAGCCGGATTTACAGAAGATGAAGCGACGATGCTCGTTGAAATGTACGGAAGTAACGCACCGAAAATGGCTCAATATATTCAAGAAAACGAAACGGATATTCCTGATGTACTATATGCTCAATTAATGTATAGTATCAACGAAGAAATGGTAATGACACCGACAGACTTTTTTGCACGTCGAACAGGTGATTTATTGTTCCGTTATGAAATTGTAGATGAGTGGAAAGAAGCAGTGATAGAAGAAATGCGTCGCGTGTTGAATTGGAACGACGAACAGACGAAAGCGTACCGTGACCGTTTAATATTAGAAATGGACCGTGCACGTCACGCCGTAGAAGAGTAGGGATGATATGACGCTTGAAGGCCAAACGATTTTACCAGCAGTACGTCAATTTCAACAACTCGAAAAAGTGTTAAAAAGTCATTACGATACGTTCGTCTTGTTAGACGTACATTTAAGTCAACTCATGCGCATTCGAAAAGAAGCGCACAAACATAATAAAAAAATTATTATTCATGCTGATCTCATTCACGGTTTAAAAACAGATGACTTCGCGGCGGACTTTTTATGTCATGATGTCCGCCCCGATGGCATCGTTTCTACGCGAGCGAATATTTTGATGAAGGCGAAAAAGAAAAAGATTATCGCTATTCAACGTATGTTTTTACTCGATTCATTAGCACTTGAAAAAAGTTACGCGTTAGTAGAAAAAATAAAGCCAGACTATATTGAAGTATTACCGGGTATTATACCGACGATGGTTGAACGTGTTCGTAAACAAACGAAGATTCCGGTAATAAGTGGTGGATTAATCGAAACAACAGCACAAGTTGAAAGCGCATTAAAAGCAGGTGCCGTTGCGATTACAACATCTAACGAGAAATTATGGAATCGCTAACAAAGGAGGAAGTAAAATGACAGGGTTTTTTGGAGAATTTATCGGTACGATGGTGTTAATCATTTTAGGTGTCGGTGTCGTAGCCGGCGTCACATTAAATAAAACGAAATCATTCGCTTCAGGATGGATCGTCATTACATTAGCATGGGGGCTCGGTGTGACGTTTGGTATTTATGCGTCTGCTCCGTTTAGTGCATCTCATTTAAATCCGGCTGTAACGCTCGGAATGGCATCGATTGGAGAGTTTCCAACGAATGAAATATTACCTTATATCGCCGGACAAATGCTCGGAGCAATCGTCGGTGCATCGATCGTGTTTTTTGCATATTTACCACACTTTTATGATACAGATAATCCGACGACAAAATTAGGTGTTTTCGGTACGATACCTGAAATACGTTCACCGATTGCGAACGTTGTGACAGAAATAATCGGAACATTTCTGTTAGTACTTGCGATTTTATTTATCGGTGCAAATGAATTTGCAGATGGATTAAATCCATTTATTATAGGATTATTAATCGTTGCAATCGGACTTTCTCTCGGTGGGCCGACAGGATATGCAATTAATCCAGCGCGTGATTTAGGTCCACGTATTGCGCACTTTATTTTACCGATTCCAGGAAAAGGTTCTTCTGATTGGTCGTATGCACCGGTTCCAATTATCGGTCCAGTAATTGGTGGTGTCTTTGGGGCACTATTTTATAAACAATTATTTTTACAACAATCGACGATTTATTTTTGGCTACTTGCAGCAGTAATCGTCGGACTATTCGTTGCAGCGATGTTGGAAATGAAAAAAACATTTAATATTGCAAAGGGGCGATCATTATGAAAGAACAATATATTTTATCATTAGATCAAGGAACGACGAGTACACGTGCGATTTTATTTAACAAAAAAGGAGAAAATTATTTTTCTTCACAACAAGAATTTAATCAATATTTTCCGAATCCTGGATGGGTCGAACACGATGCGAACGAAATTTGGAGTTCAGTTCTCGGGGTTATCGCAGGCGTATTAACGAAAAAAAGTATCCAACCTGATCAAATTGCAGCGATTGGCATTACGAATCAACGGGAAACGACCGTCGTTTGGGATAAAGAAACAGGAGAACCGATCTACAATGCAATCGTTTGGCAGTCGCGTCAGACAGAAGATATTTGTCAAACGTTAAAAGAAAAAGGTTACGAAGATTTATTCCGCGACCGTACAGGGTTACTCATTGATCCGTATTTTTCAGGAACGAAAGTAAAATGGATTTTAGATAATGTTGAAGGTGCACGTGAGAAAGCAGAAAAAGGACAGCTCTTATTCGGAACAATTGATACGTGGCTCATTTGGAAATTATCTGGCGGGCAAGCGCACGTTACCGATTATACGAACGCATCGCGTACGTTAATGTATAATATTTACGATTTGAAATGGGATGAACAATTACTCGACATTTTAGGAGTCCCTGCTTCAATGTTACCTGACGTTCGACCATCTTCAGAAGTGTATACACACACGGCGCATGAACATTTCTTCGGTCATGAAATTCCGATATCGGGTGTTGCAGGTGATCAACAAGCGGCATTGTTTGGGCAAGCATGTATCGAAGAAGGTATGGTGAAAAACACATACGGAACAGGTTGTTTCATGTTAATGAATACAGGTGAAAAAGCAGTGAAATCGGATAATGGTTTATTAACGACGATTGCTTGGGGACTCGATGGAAAAGTATCTTATGCATTAGAAGGAAGTATTTTCGTTGCAGGAAGTGCGATTCAGTGGCTCCGTGACGGACTTCGAATGTTCCGTTATTCACCGGAAAGTGAAGAGTACGCACGTCGCGTACCATCGACAGACGGCGTATATGTCGTACCAGCTTTCGTCGGACTCGGTGCACCGTATTGGGAAAGTGAAGCACGCGGTGCAATATTCGGATTAACGCGCGGAACGACGAAAGAACATTTCATTCGTGCAACGTTAGAATCACTCGCTTATCAAACGAAAGACGTATTAGATGCGATGGAAAAAGATTCCGGTATTTCGCTTAAAAAGTTGCGTGTCGATGGAGGAGCTGTTGCAAATAATTTATTAATGCAGTTCCAAAGCGACTTATTACAAGTCCCAGTCGACCGTCCCGTCATTAACGAAACGACAGCGCTCGGCGCAGCGTATTTAGCAGGACTTGCTGTCGGGTATTGGAAAAATATCGATGAAATTGCAGCGCATTGGCAAATCGATCAAACGTTTGAGCCGACGATGGAAGAGCAAGAACGAGATGTTTTATATGACGGTTGGCAAAACGCAATCGATGCGACGATTCGCTATTCGAAAAAATAAAAAGAAGTTGGAGCCGTTTGATACGGCTTCAACTTTTTCGTCGTTAGAAATTGGAGTTCTATGTCAGAAAATAGCTATATTTTTTACTAAAAGATAGAATGTGAAGTCATTTTTATGAAAGGATTTCCTTATAATGATTGAAATAGAATCGATATACGATTGATGAAAAGGGTCAGACGTATGCTATACTAACTATAAAATATGGAACGTGTCATACGTTCTACTAAAGGGGTATTAACGTCATGAATATTCGTTGGATCGGTTTACCAGAAACGCTAGAAGAACAAGATGTAGAAATGCAGGAACAGTTTTTACAACAATTACAAAAATGGCACGACGCATTTGTGAAAGATAATTGGAATTATTTCGAACGTATCGGTTTTATTTTTGAAGTGACTTATGAAAAAGATTCGATACGTCAACGTACATATGAATTTGAAGCGAGTCCACAATATTATTTAGAAAAATTTGAAGATTTTCAAGCGAGCTTAGTCCATTATTACGCACGATTGAATGAATTGTTAGAAACATTAAGCTTCCGTCATCAACAACATGTTAAATGTACACTCGTTTACAATCGAGATATTTACAAACTTGTCTTAGAAGAAGGCGATGAAGAGAAGTATGCGACAAAAATTGACGGTGCATGTGATTTAGTAGAGGAATCAGCACATTTAGACGTGACACCGACATTACAAGTTGTGCCACTTCAACCCCGTCATCGATTCGATCAAATGGTATTAAATGAAGAGTTGTTACGTGAAATAAAAGTAGCGTTAATGACGATTCAAAAACAGCATCAAATATATTACGAATGGGGATTTGAAGAAATAGACAACATCCCAAAAGCAATTCTGAATTTTTACGGTCCTCCCGGTACAGGGAAAACGATGGCAGCTCATGCTGTTGCACACGAATTGAATCGTCCGATTATCGCATTGAATTATGCAGAAATTGAATCTAAATTTGTCGGAGATGCACCTAAAAATTTAGTTGCAGCGTTTGAACAAGCATATGCGACAGATGCTGTACTCTTTTTTGATGAAGCGGATTCATTTTTAGGTAAACGGATTGCAGATGTATCGTCCGGTTCAGAGCAAGCGATCAATTCATTACGTAGTCAAATGCTCATTTTATTAGAAGAATTTGAAGGAGTTGTTATTTTCGCAACGAATTTAGTCGGAAATTATGATCCTGCTTTTGAGTCGCGTATTTTAAAGCATTTACAATTTACATTGCCTGATCAAACGACGCGTGAACAATTAATATGGAAGATGATTCCTTCTAAATTACCACTTGTAGCAGGTGCTTTAAATGATGAACATATTGAAAAATTAGCAAAGTTATCAGAAGGATTCGCCGGAAGAGAACTAAAAAATGCAGTACTGGATGCGATTACGAATGCGGCATTCGATAATGTTCAAGCGGTTGAATTTTCATATTTTGATCGTGCTTTTACTAATGCGCGTCAAACGAACCAACCGATTACTTCCCGTTAACAATAGAAAAAAGCCGATTCGTAATATGAATCGGCTTCGTTCTATTTATTGTCCCGTTGATGATCTTTATCTTTATGTTCTTCAGATCGGTCGACGATATCTTTCAAGTAAGAAAAGTCGTCAAAATTCGTCAAACGCCACCCAATTGAACCGACTGTTCCAAATATACCAACTGTTAAAGCTAACATCGAAGGAACATGTATTTCGTGGTGGAAATAATGGTATCCAAAGACGATACTACTTCCAACTAAAAGTATAGCCGACAGTGCGAGAATGATTGTGTTTTTTCGCAATACGTACACCTTCTTTCTATTAGTAGTATACATTGTCTTTAGCGAAGAGAAAACGAATAAGTATGTGGAGGTGAAAAGATGTCACAAGCATGGGAAGAGATTCGAAAAAGACGAGAAAAAACGAAGAAAGTATTAGCTCGTCAATCGGAAAAAGCATATGCAACGTGGGAACGAAAAAAACGAGAAGGAAAAGACGTCTGTTCTTTAACTTCAAAAGAACAGACGTCACTTCAACATCAATTTTCAAAAAAGTAGAGCGTTCGTCCATATCGTGCGAGCCATTGTTTAGATTGTTCACTCGTACAGTCTACAGCATGTACGAGTTGCCAAAAGCGAGGTCCATGGTTCATTTCGCGTAAATGTGCCATTTCATGAATGACGACGTGTCGAATAATAGAAGAAGGTGCGAGTAAAATACGCCAGTTGAACAAAAGATGACCTTTAGATGTACATGTTCCCCATCGTTTTTTCTGTTTTCGAAATGAAACGTTTGAAGGGAAGCGTCCAATCGTAGGAGCGAGAGACTGTATCATATCGTCTACAATCTGTCGTCCGAGCCGTTCGACTTCTTTTCGATAATACGGAAAAAGTTGTTCAAACGTATCATTGTGCCGTTTTGTCATATGCCAGACGCCATAATCTAATCGAACAGACCGTTTCACGCCGACAGATAAGTGGATAGGAAACGTTCGTCCGTTAAAAGGGAGACGCGCTTCTTCATGGAATTGAAAAGAAGGAGGTAGTAGTTGCTTAAATTGTGCAAAACGTGCTCGTTCTTTTTGAATCCAATGTGTATGATTAAGCGCTGCTTGAACGCCTACTTCATATGTCGCATGCTCGGGTATTCGAATCGTCAGTTGACCTTCTATCATTCGAAGAGTTACTTTTTTTCTTCGCGGTCTTTTTTCGACAACGTAAGAAAGGCGTTCACCATTTAAATCGATTTCAAACGATTTCGAACGGTACGTTGCCACGGCTATTGATCCATTCATTAGCTATTTCGAATTGTGGAATCGCTCGTGCGACTCGTTCTCGATAAGTAGTGCTAGATTGTTCGTTTAAATGAAGTAAATGGTGAAAAATCGCCAGTTGTGCAACTTCTTTCGGACCTGTAAAAATAGACCATGGGAGTTGAATCGTTATACGGTGAGGAATTTTCAGCTGTAGTTGCTGTTCAGCTAAAAATTGTGCAATCCATTGAATTCCTTTTTCGCTCACCCATTGTTTATAGTAAGGTAATATAGCTTCGTATACATTTTGTATTTCTGAAGGAACGTAGCTTACAAATTTTCCGCGATAAAATTGAAATGTAATGTCGTCACGTTGTTCACGTATGACGTGAAGGCGGTAAAAGCGTCCTTGATAAGGCAAACGAATCGCTTCTTCGTGTATAGGTGTTTCATGAAAATGTTGAAGTTGTTCTATAATCCATTTCGCTTTCCTTTTTAAAATCAATTGAATTTGAATAGGAGTAGCGTTCATTGGTGCATAAACGTAGACGTGTTGGCGAAAAACAGCAATAGCAAATGTCGTACGATGCTCAACGAAAACAGTATATGGAAAAGAAATTTCTTTTTCTTGGAATTGAAACATATGATCACTCCTTTTGTTCAGTATAACATAGGAATGTATGTTCTGATTGAAAGGAAAAAAGTTTAAAAAGGGGATATTTTATAGAACTTTAGAACTAAAAACCTTATTTATTGTAAATTTTCTTACTTTTTCAACATTTCTGTTTCGTTTTTTGTTAAGATGAAATACGTCTAATTTTTAATAGGCAGAGGAGGATTTTTATGTCTCAAAGAGATCAATTTTCATCTAAATTCGGCTTCATGCTCGCAGCAGCGGGAAGTGCAGTCGGATTAGGAGCAATTTGGAAGTTCCCTTACATGGCGGGAAGTTATGGCGGAAGTGTCTTCATTTTACTTTTCGTCTTATGTATGTTTTTAATTAGTTTACCTGTACTCATTGCAGAATTTATGATCGGTCGTCGTGGTCAACAAGATGCGATTACATCGTTCAAAGAACAAGCAGCTGGGACCCCTTGGTATTTAACAGGGTACATTGGAATTATCGTATCAGGACTTATTTTATCATTTTACAGTGTTGTCGGAGGGTGGATTTTAAGCTACCTTGCCCGTACGGCTGTTTTTGCACTTCACCCTGCTGAAGGAGAGACGTACGCGACATTGTTTACAGCGATTACAGAAAGTCCATGGGAAATGGTTGTCGCACAAGGTGCCTTTTTCTTACTGATCATTTTAATCGTTCAAGCAGGGATTAAAAGTGGTATTGAACGAGCGAGTAAAATTATGATGCCCGCTTTATTTATTTTCTTCGTGATTTTAATGATACGTTCATTAACGTTAGACGGTGCGATGGAAGGTGTTCGCTTTATGTTTGTACCGGATTGGTCGGAATTGACGTGGGAAAACGTTTTACTCGCACTCGGCCAAGCGTTCTTTACGTTAAGTGTCGGTATTTCGATTATGATTACGTACGCTTCTTATTTAGGTAAAAAAGAAAATATCGGAGGGACAGCTGTCACGGTAGCAAGTATGAACATCGTGATTTCATTACTTGCCGGACTTGTTATTTTCCCAGCTGTTTTCGCTTTTGGATTTGAACCAGATGCTGGTCCAGGACTTGTTTTCGTCGTCTTGCCTGCTGTGTTTGAACAAATGCCATTCGGTACGTTTTTCTTACTTATTTTCTTCGTTCTTTTATTGTTTGCAACGGCAACATCCGCAATATCGTTACTGGAAACAGTCGTTTCTGCAACATTAGGAAAACGTCGTTCAGGACGAGTGCGTGCGACTTGGATTGTCGGACTCGTTATTTTTGCTATTGGTATTCCAAGCGCATTATCTGCGGGCGTTTTATCACATATTCAAATTATGGGACGGTCGATTTTTGAATTTGTCGACTTTGCAACAAACAGTATCGGAATGCCGATAGGTGCTTTACTCATTTCAATATTTGCAGGATATTACTACACACGTGAAACGTCTGAACGTGAGTTAAACACGACGCCATTTATGTACAACTTGTGGCGTTTGTCGATTCGTTATCTCGTACCGGTTGCGATTATCGTCATCTTCATTCAAGGGATTGTCGAATCGTTTTAAAAAAAGGTGTTCAAAGTATTTTTCTACTTTGAACACCTTTTCTTTTTTGGTATACTAGAATACATTAAAATATTTAATAGTATCGTTTCGTTATATCGAAAAGAAATAGAGGTTAGAAGATGTCAAAACGTGATCAATTTGGAACGAAAATCGGTTTCGTACTTGCGGCAGCAGGTAGTGCTATCGGGCTCGGTGCAATATGGAAATTTCCATATATGGCAGGAGATAATGGCGGTAGTCTTTTTATTTTTTTATTTATCATTTGTATGTTTTTAATTAGTTTACCTGTACTCATTGCAGAGTTTATGATCGGTCGTCGTGGTCAAAAAGATGCAGTTACATCATTTAAACGACAAGCACCTGGCACTCCTTGGTATTTTACTGGATATCTCGGGATGATTATGGCTGCTCTTATTTTATCGTTTTATAGTGTCGTCGGAGGGTGGATTTTAAGTTATTTAGGACGTACAATTGTCGGGAAATTGAATGGTCAACACGTTTCATTTGAACAGTTATTTACGTCGATTATTCAAAACCCTGTTGAAATGATCGTCGTACAAGGTTTATTTTTACTCATTACAGTCGTGATCGTTCAAGCAGGAATCCAAAGTGGGATTGAACGTGCAGGTAAAGTAATGATGCCATTATTATTACTCTTTTTCGTGATTTTAATGTTTCGTTCATTAACATTAGATGGTGCGATAGAAGGTGTTCGTTTTATGTTCGTACCGGATTGGTCAGAGTTGACATGGGAGACCGTACTGCTTGCGCTCGGTCAAGCGTTCTTCACATTAAGTGTAGGAGTTTCAGTTATGTTAACGTATGCGTCATATTTAGGGCGACAAGAACGTATCGGGAGTGCGGGTGTAACGGTTGCGACAATGAACATACTCATTTCGCTTATGGCTGGACTCGTCATTTTCCCTGCTGTTTTTGCATTCGGCTTTGAGCCAGATGCTGGACCGGGACTCGTTTTTATCGTTTTACCCGCTGTCTTTGAAGCGATTCCATTCGGTTCATTTTTCTTATTACTCTTTTTTATTTTATTATTGTTTGCAACGTTAACATCATCGATTTCGATGTTAGAAATACTCGTATCAATCGTCATTGGAGAACGTCGAAGAAGTCGTGTACGGATTGCGTGGGTCGGGGGACTCGTTATTTTCGCGCTCGGTATTCCGAGTGCACTGTCATTTGGAATATGGTCAGACGTTCGTATTTTCGGCCGAACGATTTTCGATTCCGTTGACTTTTTAACGAACAATATCGGAATGCCGATTGGCGCATTACTCATTGCACTATTTGCAGGGTATTATTATACGAAAGAAATATCTCGTCAAGAATTAAATGTTGCTCCATTTTGGTACGAAACGTGGCGCTTTTTAATTCGATATGTCGTTCCGATTGCGATTGTCGTTATATTTATTCAAGGGATTCGTCCATAATCGACGAACAACATACAAAAAAGGCTGAACTTCAAAAGTTCAGCCTTTTTTGTATGTTTTTATATTGATGTAGAACGTAAAGAAGTTGTCGCTTGCGCAACTTCGTATGTGCGCGTTGCTTGAAACTGTACTGCCTCTTTTACATCTTCGATAATTTGTCCATCGGCACCTTGTGTAGCAGACGTACCGTAAGGGTTTCCTCCTGCTTTAGAAATTGATTCATCTAAATAGCCTGGTGCAGCAATAATGGCACCCCAATGGAACATAGACGTATAAATTCGTTGAATTGTCGTTTCTTGTCCACCGTGTGGATTTTGAGCACTACTCATTGCGCTGACAATTTTATTTGCGAACTTACCTTGTGCCCATAGTCCACCAGCAGTATCGATAAATGCTTGATATTGACTCGCGGGTGCTCCAAAACGAGTCGGAATACTAAAGATAATACCATCTGCCCATACGAGATCATCTAATGTAGCGACAGGAATATGTGCTGTTTGTTCAGTATGTCGTTTCCATGCTTCGTTTGAATGAACCGCTGCTTCAGGAGCTGTTTCCGGTAGACGAACGAGTCGAACGTTCGCTCCTACTTCTTGTAATGCCTCACTTGCCCATTGTGCCATTTGATAATTTGTGCCGGTTGAGCTGTAATAAAGTACTGTCATATTTGTCATGAAACCGTCTCCTTTATCTTGTAGTACTCCATAAGTACCCGCTCTTCTAAAATATGAACATTATTTTTGAAAAAAGTGAAGAGAAGTTGAAAATAGTACAAGAAAATTGTACTTTTAAAGGAAATTCGTTATAATCTTTTAAACTTCGAAAAAAAGGATGACAGTTATGGAAAAGTATCGGGTTCAAATAAAAGACACGAACGGTGATGAACATAATCACGTCGTCGATGCGGCGAGTGATACTGAGTTATATTTACGAATTATTCAATCACCAGATGGTTGGTATCGTTATCGACGTGGTTCACAAATGAATTTTGTGCAAGTGAAACAAATTACGTACTTTAGTGTGCAACCGTATTAAAAGTCGCTAAGAAAAACCCTTTCATCGTTGATCAACGATGGAAGGGTTTTATTTGTTTTCTGTCATTTTTTTCATCCGCTGTTCAAATTGGTCATCGTCTGAGAAAAAGTAAGCGGCTATATAAAATAAAGCGAACAAAAGTACGACGGCGCTAAAAGACAGTTCAATTGCAGAGAAGACGAATCGAATCCATCCTTCGTACAGTGCGATCATCGTAAAATATTGTAAATAAGTAGAAATGCGCATCGAACGATTCGTAAAAGGAGCCCGTAGTAAGACGAAAACGACGAACATCATAATCCCTTCTAAAAAGAAAGCAACGACATAAAGGACGATAAGGAATCCGAATACATACAATAAAAATCGGAATTGTGTATTTGTCCATGTAATGGTCACCCAGCCGATTTTTTCAAAAGTTGCAAATAAACCGAGCGTCGCAAAATAAGGTATTATGAATAAAAAGAAAAAGACGCCGCTCAATAAGATCACAAGAGCGGCAATGTTTAACCATTTCACAGTGGGCGAGTAGCTAGAGGCAATTGTCGTAATTCATTTAACGCTTGACGTTCTGCATGAACGATAATACTAAATGAATGATTTGCTCGTTCGTCATAAAATGTCAGTGTAACATAGTGATCTTTTTCGTTACGATTTCCTTTTAACAATCGAGGAACAATCATAGCACTTGCAAGGGTCGTCATTATTGTTGTTACAGTAGAGTGTTGTCGGTTTTTCGATGCGACGTAACCGAGCGTTCCCCCGATAATTGGATAGGCCCATTTTTTGAGGAGTGACGGCGGTTGTACTGCTACGAGTTGTACATAACGATGTCCAATTTTTACATTCCCTTTGTTATCGAGTATATGCATCGTCTGTTCGCGTCGAGGTGAACGTGTAAAAAAAGAACGTCCAGCTACGACATTGAGTTTAATTTTTTCGTGAGGCAAAACAGTTTGTACAGCTTGGCTAAGTATATTTGACATACGGATCCTCCTTCAATTTAAACATAAGGGTAAACATTTCAAACGTAACATAGTGCGTTTTATTGTGCAACTATCACTCTATGCGCATTCTTTTGAAAATGGTACACTAAAAGAAAAAAAGGAGTGGACGAATGAAACGTTTATTTATAATGCTCGTTATACTTTTAACGATAAGTGGTTGTGCGCCGTCTAAAGAATCAGTCGAGACGAAACAAGAGCCTATGAAAGGAGAAGTTACAGTTCATTATATTGACGTCGGTCAAGGAGATGCGACGTTTATCGTAGCCCCGAATGGGAAAACGTTGTTAATAGATGGAGGGAAAAAATCTGCAGGTGAAAAAGTAACTTCCTATATAAAAGACCTTGGATACGAAACGATCGATTATGTCGTTGCGACACATCCCGATGCTGATCATATTGGAGGATTGCTAGATGTGTTAGATACATTTCATATAGGGACATTTTATGATAGTGGAAAAGTACATACGACGCAAACCTATTATGAAATGTTAGAAAGAATTGAACAAAATAACGTTGCCTTTATCATTCCAAAAACAGGAGAGACGATTCCACTTGATCCGTCATTTCCTATTGAAGTGAAACATGCGAATCCAGAAGCAAAAGGAACGAATGAGGCATCGATTGTCATTTATGCAGAATACGGGGACGTCACTTTCTTATTTACAGGAGATGCTGATAGAGAAATGGAACGTTCGTTATTATCGACTCTTCATCACGTTACGATATTAAAAGCAGGTCATCACGGCTCGAATACGAGTAGTGACCCACAATTTATTCAACACGTTCAACCGGAAGTTGCGATTGTGTCGTATGGCCAACGTAATAAATATGGACACCCGCATAAAGAAGTGATTCAACAGTTTCAGCAGCACGACATTCAAACGTATGAAACAGCTCCTTTAGGAGATATCGTCGTCAAAACAGATGGACAAACATACGACGTAGCGCACGAAAAAACATCTTCGGTCATCGTTACTGAAAAAGAAAATAAAATGAATGTAAACGAAGCAACAGAAGAAGAATTACAAACATTAAAAGGAATAGGCCCCGTCTTAGCAGAAGAAATTGTAAAAGCGAGGGAGCGACAACTTTTCACATCGATTGAAGAAGTAAAAGAAGTATGGGGAATTGGCGATAAAACATATGAACAAATTAAAGATGATATAACCGTAGAATAGGAGGAACTTATGCGTTATACAGTCGATCGAATTGAGTCATCATATTATGTATTGTTAAAATATCCAGAAGAAGAGCAACAACTCCTCGTCAAAACGAATCAAATAGCGATTACTTTACACGAAGGAGATATTGTTGAATTAACGATAGAAGATGGAAAGTATAAAGTGAAAAAATGTGTAGAAGAACGAAAAGAAGCGGAAGAACGTGTACGTCAATTATTAGAACGACTACAAAAAAGAAATCATGAATGAATTTAATTGAGAATGCTTGGAAATGAAAGGGGAATGAGCATTCTCGTTTACAAATGTGATAAAAAAGGATATAGTAGAAGGTGAAGAGATTGTGATATCGGCTCGTATCCTTTTTTTAAACGGAAGGGTTTCTCTTGCAAAAGAAAAACATTTCCGTATAATAAAGGTAGAGTTGATAATTAAAATCATTATAAACAAGGAGAGATTGTAAATGACAGAAGTAAACAACACAGAACAACAAGTTGAAGTACGTTCATTACCACGTATCGGGTCACCAGCACCAGCGTTCACAGCAAAAACGACACATGG
>JASLJC010000067.1 GCA_030152585.1 Savagea sp.
AGCTTTTAAAGCACGCAAGTTAGGATTTTCCATTAATTGATGAGCGATATTAGTAATATCATCTATTCGAATTTCAGATAAATCCTCTCCAAGTTTTAATTCATTTAACTTGATTTCTAGTGTTCGATACCAGTTATAGTCTTTAAATTCTTGGAGTTCGGGACTATTTTCAGACGCAAGTTCATAGACCATTTCTAAAGCATTGATAACTGCTGGCGTATAAAGCAAGCTGATAAGCACATGATTAACAGGCCCTTTATATTTAACCATTCCTTTTACTTGTTGATAAGTTTCTGAAGGTAACGAGATAATAATTGTTGAGTTTTTCGGGTTAAAGCTCATAAGTGGTGCATTTTTCTTTTTTAATTCTTGGAATTCGAAAATACTATCAGCTTCTACTAATGGGTCTTTCTCTAAAAAGAATTCATAGTGAGGAGCTATTGCTAAAATATCTCCACGTTTTACTTTGAAAGACAGCTGATTGAGAGGGACGATGAGCTCCTCATTTTGATAATCTTCAAAGTCTGTATTTGCTAATATATAAGGATAAATAGTAACAGTCTTATTTAATTTAGAGCTAGGTAAATTGAAAGAATCTTCCCGTTGAAATGTTGTGAAAATTGTTCTGAAAGACATCGATTCACAAATAACAACGAATGCAAACGTAGCTTCTTTATTTTCGATGAGTTTTTCAAGCGTTTTATTTTGTAACTCAAAAGTAGCATTAAAGATTAATTGTGCGCCCGTATCATTTGGTTCGTAATTTAAATGAAAATCAAAAAAGCTGTCAGTGAAGTCAGGATCAGGATCTGAGAACTGACTTTCTAATACAGGGTGTGGATAATGTTTCGGTTTAATACTCATAACTTAATAACCTCCAACGCAAGTCTATTCGTCGTATCTAATGTTAAAATGAGGCTCTCAACATCTTTCGAATCAAGGGTGAACGGTCCTATGACATTCTTTTTAATAGGAACCTCTTTTCCTTTGACTTGAGCTTTAGCAATTCTTACATCTGTTGTACGTCCATTTTCTCCAACAGCTTTTATTTGAAATGAAACAGTCCCTGTCGTTTGCGGAGTGATAAGTACCGTATATTCTTTGGTCTCTGGGTTCGTACAAAATACGTTGATGCGCGATACCCGAGCTGCTCGTGTTCCTTTTTCTTTTGGTGTTTGAGGTTTGTCCTTTTTTTCTCCTTGACGTTCTGTTCCAGATACTTCACCTTCTATACCATCAGGAGAAGGAATCGACGGTTTTGGACGGCGCTTCTTTTTCTTTTTATTTGGATGAATATAAGAAATTCGGTCTTTTAACGTATCTTTTTTCATTTCAATAGTTGTCACACTAGCATCACTTAAATCAGGTAAAAGCTCTTCGATTCCTTTAATTTGGAAGTTTTCTGAAACGCCTTCTGTTAAGAGAGAGTTAGCAGATTTATTTAACCAAGCATAAATATCAGAGATAAGCTTTTCTGCATACTTCGTATTTTTTTTATACAGCTTTGGAATCCATTTATCATGTGTAGGTGGTTCCATCTCACGTAAGGCAGCGTTTAGTTTTTCTCCTTCAACGATGAAAATACCTGAAAAGTCTAAAGGTGTACGGAAATGTCCTTTATCAAAAATTTTCATTCCAGTACTACGATGTAAACCAACGCGTTTTTGGAATCCATCACGTTCTAAAAGCCAAAGTTTTGCAACTTCTTTATCACCGTCTACTGTTTTAAATTTCTGTTCAAAAGATTGAGTATGTTTTGAATGTAAGACTTCATAATATTGTAAGGCAAGACTTTCTTTATTGAATGTTTGAACGACTTTAATCATTTCTGGCAGAGAATTTTTATTGATGACTTTATCGTTTACATGCACTTCTAATGTTTCCCGATAAATAGCTAATAAATAACTACTCAATACTTCATCGATTAAACGTTCTTCCCACTTTTTTTCATCGTTAAATCCAAGAACAAACTTATCTGTTCCATAATCCGTTCGACGATAAGGAGGTAAAATATCGTTCGTATTCATTACAGGTTGTTGATTGTTAGGGTTGAAGTAATATCCTGTTCCTTGTGTATCTTCTCCATCAGAGTTCGTAATAGTAGGAATACGAGAAATCCCTTGGAATCCAATTTGTTCGTCTCTATTTTTAGTACTATATAGCACTGTTCGAAGAGCTGAAGCTGCAAAAGGTGCATTTTTTCCAATACCGTAAGAACCCCCATCAGTAGCTGCTTTTTCAGTTACTCCTGCTGATAAAATGAGCGTATACCATCCACCAGTTTTTGTGTTGCCAATGTCAGGTAAACCTGTTGTATTGTAATCCTGAATAGCTAAAACAGGAATTTCATCTCGTTCTAACATTTCTAGTCCTTTTTTAAAAAAGGATTTTGTAGACGCGTGATGACTCCAACGTTGCATCCCACTTTTGAAAGATTGTACGAGTTTTTCATAGTTAGGTATTTCATTTTGAGAAACATTAAATGTTCTGAATTGGATAATCGTTTTTTGCTCGCTATCGTGTAATGCATCGATAGAGTCTTGTAATGTTTCTTTTGCAACCGAACGAATAGGGTCTGCTTCAAAATATGAAACTCCTGAATCATTTAATCCACTTGTTTGCCCACCATTTGATGGAGCAAAATACCACTTATAGTTCAAATGTAATCTCCCCTTTATTCCTATTTCTTCAAGTTTATCATATTAAAAAGTAAGGGTTTGTTGAAAAGTTTACAAAACGAAAAGATTTTGTCTCAGATATTGCAGTTTTGTTTTTTAAAGGTTACACTTATCTACAAAGGTAGGTGTTAGTACATGGTACTAAAAATGATAACAGAGCAAAACTTGATCGATTGGTTACCGAGTGGGGCAGATATTATCGTTGCTCCGGCAAATGGCGAGCCGGTCGTTTTATTAGATATGTTAGAGTCTGGCGCAGCAGGGTTAGAGGATGTAATGGTGCATCAAATTTTACCGATGCAGCGAAGGGAGTATATGTATGGACGTGTACCGAATTTGTCGCATACGTCGTATTTTTTAAGTGGGGCGAATCGACAAGCTTACCATGAAGGGCATGTGAAGCTTGTGCCGAATCATTTTCATGAAGTGCCGAAGATTTTGCGTCAGTCGACGAAGATGACGGCTATTTTTACAGTCGTGTCGCCGATGGATGAGCATGGGTATTTTTCGCTCGGGACGCAGTCAGATTATATTAGCGAGTTCGTCGGGAAGGTGCCATTTTTTATCGAGATCAATGAACATATGCCACGGACGGTCGGGTGTAATCAAATTCACGTGAGCCAAGTGACAGGTGCTGTCGAGCATCATCGTCCGTTAGTAGAAGTTGGAGGACCAGACGTTTCGGCGAAAGATAAAAAAATTGCGGAGTTTGTCGCAGAAGATATTCGTCACGGGGATACGATTCAAATCGGTATCGGTTCTGTGCCGAATGCGGTGACCCAATTGTTAAAAGGACATCGCCATTTAGGGATTCATACAGAGTTGTTAACCGATGGTGTCGTCGATCTCGTTGAAGTAGGAGCTGTCGATGGTACAGAGAAGAAGACGCATCAAGGAAAAGTCATTGCGACACTCGCGCTCGGTACGAAACGGTTGTACGATTTTATGCATAACAACCCGCTCATTGAGTTGCTTCCGGTAAGCAAGGTGAATCACCCGTGTGAAATTATGAAAGAATCGAATATCGTCAGCGTGAACGCGACGACAGAAGTCGATTTTTATGGACAATGTGCTTCTGAAACGATTCAAGGGAAGTATTATTCATCGACAGGTGGCCAAGCAGACTTTGCACGTGCGCTGCATTTTGCGGAAAATGGGCGCGGTTATATTTGTATGCATGCGACTGCCAAAGACGACACGATTTCGCGCATCCGTCCAACATTACATCCCGGTTCTATCGTTTCTACGAGTAAAAACGATGTCGACCATATCGTCACGGAGTACGGAGTTGCCAAACTGTACGGCAAATCACTTTCAGAACGTACGAAAGCACTGATCAATATCGCACACCCGAAGTTTCGTGAAGCGTTGTTGTTTGAAGCGAAACAAATGGGGCTTGTTATATAAAAAAGAGGCTAGTTCGTCATAGCCTCTTTTTGTTATTACTAATATTTTTTTGATTACTGTGTTTAATGTGCAATAAATAACGCTTTACATGTTTATCTTTAATAGATTGTAAACGATAGTCTTTATATAGACCGTCTAAAGAGTCAGTGATTTCTTCGAGCTCTTCTTCAGTAATTGTAAGAAGTTCATGGGGAAATACATGATAGATAGAATCACTCAGCGCCTTTTTATAAGTTAATTGTAAATCTAATAAGATAATAGCTTTCTTTAAACAGTAATTTAAAGAAAAAGTATTGATACTAATTATCGCAGTAGACAAGACAATTTTAGAATCTTCTACGATCACTAAATTTTTTGATTCCCTTATGACTTTTATAATAGAATCTTTATCAAAAGTTTTTATTACTTGTTTTACCAAATAACCACTCGCTTCATAATTTGACAATTCACATGCTTTGACAAGAGCAATAATGAGGTGAGCGATTATTTCATTTTGTCTAGAGTATGGATGTAGCTTGTTGATATTTTTTTCTTCTTCTTTTTGCTCACTATGTTT
>JASLJC010000081.1 GCA_030152585.1 Savagea sp.
TGACAACGCTCCAGAAGAAAAAGAACGTGGAATCACGATCTCAACTTCACACATCGAGTACGAAACAGAAAACCGTCACTACGCACACGTTGACTGCCCAGGTCACGCTGACTACGTTAAAAACATGATCACAGGTGCTGCACAAATGGACGGCGGTATCTTAGTAGTATCTGCTGCAGACGGTCCTATGCCACAAACACGTGAGCACATCCTTTTATCACGTCAAGTAGGGGTTCCTTACTTAGTAGTGTTCATGAACAAATGTGACATGGTAGACGACGAAGAATTATTAGAATTAGTTGAAATGGAAATCCGTGACCTCTTATCAGAGTACGACTTCCCAGGCGACGACATTCCAGTAATCCGTGGTTCAGCTCTTAAAGCACTTGAAGGTGAAGAAGAGTGGGAAGAAAAAATCATCGAGCTCATGGCAGCTGTTGACGAGTACATCCCAACACCAGAACGTGATACAGACAAACCATTCATGATGCCAGTTGAGGACGTATTCTCAATCACTGGTCGTGGTACAGTTGCAACAGGACGTGTTGAACGTGGACGCGTTGAAGTTGGTGACGAAGTAGAGATCATCGGCCTTTCAGAAGCACCTTCAAAAACAACTGTTACAGGTGTTGAAATGTTCCGTAAGTTATTAGACTACGCTGAAGCAGGAGACAACATTGGAGCACTTTTACGTGGAGTTTCACGTGAAGACATCCAACGTGGACAAGTTTTAGCTAAACCAGGTACAATTACACCACATACGAAATTCCAAGCGGAAGTTTACGTATTATCAAAAGACGAAGGTGGACGTCATACGCCATTCTTCACTAACTACCGCCCACAATTCTACTTCCGTACAACAGACGTAACTGGAATCATTCAATTACCAGAAGGTGTTGAAATGGTTATGCCAGGAGACAACGTTGAAATGACAGTAGAACTTATTTCACCAATCGCGATTGAAGAAGGAACGAAATTCTCAATCCGTGAAGGTGGACGTACAGTAGGCGCTGGTGTTGTAGCAACAATCACTGAGTAATTTTTACTTTTTGGTTTTACACAACGTTAACGTTAAACGAAAAGAGGACATCGCATCCCGGCCGGAGCGATCGTCCTCTTTTTTTGATCCATATCATTGTGAAGTCGTACGTGTTAAATGGAAAGAAAAGCACCGTTGAAGAGATAAAGTAGATGTCGTAATGTGAGACGTATAACGACTCATTACAGAAAATAGAATAAGGGTAAAAGAAAAAATAAAAATTTTAAGCAGTGAAAACTTGCAATTCTAATTGATTCATCATATAATTAGAAAGGTCAAATAGACAACGGAAGAGAATTTCGCTTAAAAAAGGTTGCGAGGTTCTTTTTATTTGTGTATAATGGTGAATGTTGTCTATGGCTGCGATGAAGCGAAAGGTTGTTGACACACCCGGCCGCATTGCCATGGCAGGATGTTGAGAAATTTTCGTGGAGAAGTCTATTAATTAGGCGAGAAGGAGGGAAAATAATGGCAAAACAAAAAATTCGTATTCGTTTAAAAGCATACGACCACCGTGTGCTCGATCAATCAGCTGAAAAAATTGTTGAAACAGCGAAACGTTCAGGTGCAGAAGTTTCGGGTCCAATCCCACTTCCAACAGAACGTTCAGTATTCACAGTTTTACGTTCAGTACACATTTACAAAGATGCGCGTGAGCAATTCGAAATGCGTACACATAAACGTTTAATCGATATCGTTAAACCAACACCAAAAACGGTAGATGCGCTCATGAAGCTCGACTTACCAGCAGGTGTAGATATCGAAATTAAACTTTAATTTCAAACATAAAAAACTACAACATAAAGCATGTTAAATATTTATAGGAGGTGCGACAAATGACCAAAGGAATCTTAGGTAAAAAATTAGGAATGACTCAAGTTTTCGCTGAAAACGGAGATTTAATTCCAGTTACTGTAATCGAAGTTTCACCAAACGTTGTTCTTCAAAAGAAAACAGTTGAAACAGACGGTTATGAAGCAATTCAATTAGGGTTTGACGATAAACGCGAATCACTCGCAAACAAACCAGAAAAAGGCCACGTTGCAAAAGCAAACACGGCGCCTAAGCGCTTCGTTCGCGAAATCCGCGGAGTTGACGTTGAGGAGTATGAAGTTGGTCAGGAAGTCAAAGTTGATGTATTCGAAGAAGGAGAACTCATCAGCGTAACAGGAGTATCAAAAGGAAAAGGTTTCCAAGGAACGATTAAACGTTTCGGACACGCGTTAGGACCTGCAAGTCACGGTTCACGTTTCCACCGCGCACCAGGATCAATCGGTTCTGTTGACGCGCAACGCGTATTCAAAGGACACACAATGCCAGGACGTATGGGCGGAAACACAGTTACAATCAAAAACTTAGAAATTGTACGTGTAGATGCAGAGCGTAACGTATTACTCGTTAAAGGTAATATCCCTGGAGCACGCAAATCATTCGTAGAAGTGAAAAGCGCGAAATAATAGTTGAAAGGAGGAACAATCATGCCAAAATTATCTGTGCTTAGTCAAACAGGATCAGCTGTAGGCGATCTTGAGTTAAACGAAGCAGTATTCGGAATTACACCGAATGAAGCAGTAATGTTCGAAATGATTATCCAACAACGTGCAGCAATGCGCTCAGGTAATCATAAAGCAAAATCACGCGGAGAAGTATCAGGTGGAGGACGCAAACCATGGCGTCAAAAAGGAACTGGACGTGCTCGTCAAGGTTCTATCCGTTCACCACAATGGCGCGGAGGGGGAGTTGTATTCGGACCTACACCACGTAGCTATGAATACAAAATGCCTAAAAAAGCTCGCCGTCTTGCATTAATCTCAGCACTTTCAATGAAAGTTGCGAACGAAGAGATGATCGTATTAGACGAGTTAACTTTCGACGCACCAAAAACGAAAGAGTTCGTAAAAGTTGTCGATGCACTTTCAATCGATAAAAAAGCTCTTTTCGTAACAGCAGAATTAGATGAAGCAGTTGCAATGTCAGCACGTAACATCCCTGGTATGAAAGTTGTAACAGCGACAGAAATCAACGTACTTGATCTCGTAGGACACGAAAAAGTAGTCTTCACGAAATCAGCGATTGAAAAAGTAGAGGAGGTGCTTGGTTAATGGAAGCACGCAATGTCATTAAAGGACTGGTCATTACTGAGCGCTCTGCCGAACTTATGGAAATGAACAAATATACGTTCGAAGTCGATGTAAAAGCGACAAAAACAGACGTAAAAAATGCAATCGAAGAAATTTTTGACGTAAAAGTTGAAAAAGTAAACGTTGCAAACTACGGTGGAAAACGTAAACGTATGGGTCGTTATGAAGGACTTACAAACCGTAAACGTAAAGCGGTTGTAACTCTTACAGAAGATTCAGACGATATCGATTTCTTCTAATCCGTTCAACGATACAAAACATAAACTATTATGAAAGGTGGGAATACAATGGTGATCAGAAAATACAAACCAACTACTAACGGTCGTCGTAATATGACTTCTTCAACGTTCGAAGAACTTACAACGAACAAACCTGAGAAATCACTTCTCGCACCGAAGAACCGTAAAGCAGGCCGTAACAACACAGGTAAAACAATGGTTCGTCACCAAGGTGGAGGCCATAAACGCCAATACCGTATTATCGACTTTAAACGTCGTAAAGATGGAGTCCCAGGACGCGTTGCAACGATCGAATACGATCCAAACCGTTCGGCTAACATCGCATTAATTCATTACGCAGATGGTGAAAAACGTTATATCCTCGCACCGAAAGGTTTAGAGGTAGGTATGGAAATTATGTCTGGAGCAGACGCTGATATCCGTACAGGTAACGCATTATCACTCGAAAACATTCCGATGGGTGCAACAATTCACAACATCGAATTAAAACCAGGACGAGGTGGACAACTCGTACGTTCAGCAGGTACATCAGCACAAGTACTCGGACGTGAAGGGAAATACACACTCGTACGTTTACAATCAGGAGAAGTTCGCATGATCTTATCTACTTGCCGTGCAACAATCGGACAAGTTGGTAATGAGCAGCACGAACTCATTAACATCGGTAAAGCAGGTCGTTCACGTTGGTTAGGCAAACGCCCAGCAGTACGTGGATCTGTAATGAACCCGAACGATCACCCACACGGTGGTGGTGAAGGACGTACACCAATCGGTCTCGTTAGCCCAGTAACACCTTGGGGTAAACCGACAATTGGATACAAAACACGTAAACGTTCTAAACACTCAAGCAAGTTCATCGTTCGCGGACGTCGCCGTCGTAATAAATAATCGAGTACTACAAGCTAAAATGTTTGTAGTACCGTTACAAAAGGAGGTTTCCCCATGGGTCGCAGTTTGAAAAAAGGACCATTCGTTGACGAGCATTTAATGAATAAAGTTAAAGCTCAAAAAGACGCTAGCAAAAAAAGTGTAATTAAAACATGGTCACGCCGTTCAACAATTTTCCCGAACTTCATCGGAAACACAATCGCTGTTTATGATGGACGTAAACACGTACCTGTATACGTGACTGAAGACATGGTAGGTCACAAATTAGGTGAATTCGTACCAACACGTACATTCCGTAAACACGGTGTCGAAGAGAAAACAACAGATTTAGGTTTCTAATTGAGAGGAGGTAGTTCCTAATGCAAAAAGTAAAAGCTACTGCAAGTACGATTCGTATCGCTCCTCGTAAAGTGAGACTCGTTGTTGATCTTATCCGAGGAAAAGAGGTTGCTGAAGCGATCGCAATTCTTCGCTTAACACCTAAAGCAGCATCACCAGTTGTTGAGAAAGTTTTAAAATCAGCAATTGCAAACGCTGAGCACAACTACGAATTAGACGCAGCTAACTTAGTCATTAGCGAGGCTTTCGTTAACGAAGGTCCAACTATGAAACGTTTCCGTCCACGCGCACAAGGTCGTGCGAGCGGAATTAACAAACGTACGAGCCACATTACGTTAGTATTATCTGAAAAGAAGGAGGGGTAATTCGTGGGTCAAAAAATTAATCCAAACGGTTTACGAGTAGGTATTATTCGTGACTGGGAATCACGCTGGTATGCTGAGCATGACTACGCTGATCTCTTACACGAAGACTTAAAAATCCGTGAGTACATTGATACTCGTTTAGCAGACGCATCAGTTTCAACAGTTGAAATCGAACGTGCTGCAAAACGTATTAACATTACAATTCACACTGCGAAGCCAGGTATGGTGATCGGAAAAGGCGGTTCAGAAGTAGAAGCACTTCGAAACAACTTAAACGAACTCACTGGCAAGCGTGTACACATCAACATTGTAGAAATTAAGCGTCCAGACTTAGATGCAAAATTAGTAGCTGAGTCAATCGCTGAGCAATTAGAAAACCGTGTATCATTCCGTCGTGCACAGAAACAAACGATTCAACGTACAATGCGTTCTGGAGCACAAGGTATTCGTACACAAGTATCTGGTCGTTTAGGCGGAGCAGACATGGCACGCCGCGAGCAGTACAGCGTAGGAACAGTTCCACTTCATACTTTACGTGCAGATATCGACTATGCGCACGCAGAAGCAGACACAACATATGGTAAACTCGGTGTTAAAGTATGGATTTACCGTGGAGTCGTACTTCCTACGAAAAAGAACTCTGAGGAAGGAGGCAAATAATATGTTAATGCCTAAACGCGTTAAATATCGTCGTGTATTCCGTGGAAAAATGCGCGGAAAAACAAAAGGCGGAGCTACTATCGAATTTGGAGACTACGGCTTACAAGCTTTAGAGCCATCATGGATCACAGCACGTCAAATCGAGTCAGCACGTATCGCAATGACACGTTTCATGAAACGTGGAGGTAAAGTATGGGTCAACATTTTCCCACACAAACCATATACGAAAAAGCCTCTTGAAGTCCGTATGGGTTCAGGTAAAGGGGCAGTAGAAGGATGGGTAGCGGTTGTAAAACCGGGCCGTGTAATGTTTGAAATCGCGGGTGTACCAGAAGAAACAGCACGCGAAGCACTTCGCCTCGCAGGTCACAAATTACCAATCCGTACGAAGTTTGTAAAACGATCAGAAATTGGTGGTGAATCTAATGAAAGCTAATGAAATCCGTGAATTAACAAACGCAGAGATTGAGCAAAAAGTGAAATCACTGAAAGAAGAGCTTTTCAACCTTCGCTTCCAATTAGCGACAGGGCAATTAGAAA
>JASLJC010000109.1 GCA_030152585.1 Savagea sp.
GATGAAACAAAGCAAAGACTACGCTCCTAGCGGCGAATATATCCGTACATGGTGCCCTGATGCAACGAACGTACACGAACACCGCCCAGACACCATCGTCGAACATACCGCTGCGCGCGAAGAAACATTACGCGTTTATCATGAGTGGAAAAACATGCAAAAAAGCTGAGCGAAACCGCTCAGCCCTTTTTATAAAAATACTTTAAGTTAACGATTTAAAGGGAAGCTCTATTATTTATAGCATCCTCCTCTAAAGTCAAAGTGTCTCTATTAAAGAACATCTCTTCTTTTATTAGATCAATAAAACCTCCTCAATCCATTTTTAGTTGTTTTTGCACACTTCTTTTAAAATCTTCATATCTCTTCTCTCTCCATTCAGAAGAGTGAGCCATTCTATGACAATTTGCACAAAGCATGGCAAAGTCTTCTATTGTTGTTCGTCGCACTCCACCTTTGATAAGTGAAACTTTATGATGGGCTTCAATATATGTGATCCCATATGTACGAATAAAGCTAAAACCACAGATTTCACAAGGTTGGTCAGGAAACCTTTCAGAATAAAGTCGTTTAGCTTCCTTAACCAACTTATAACTTCTTTCTAATCTACGATGGCGGACTAAACGTACTTTTCCTTCAATTTCTCCTTTAATAGACGTTTTTTTGAAAATTGCTTCAAACTCACTTTCTGGATAAACAGCAACAAAAGCCTCCCGGAGCTCTGAATCAATCACCCATTTAAAAAGATGCCCCTCTCTTTTGCCATTAAATAAATGTATCCAATATCGTTCTTTTTTCTTCTTATTGTATTTAATCGGAAAATGATATCCTTTTTCTCTCGCTTTTCCCACGACTCTTTGAGCCACGCGATTGTAAGCCTGATAAGAGCGGCCTGAATAATCAGAAATCTCGCTTGCTGCCGCACATCCATTAAAATGATATATTAAAATACTTAACAACTCTATAGCTAAATCATTAAATATCTCTTCATCATTCAATAACTGGGTCCATTCTTTTTTTGACAAGTAATGAGAACTGTAATACATATAAATCCTTCCTTCTTAATAATTTCAATATTCTAAAAAAACTATAATTATTTTAAACCCATCCCCTCATATAGAGATACACGAAGATTTTAGCACTGATCGTTCCCTATGAAGGGAGAGACCCGCTATCACGCGAAGTCGCTAGAATCGTGGAAAATTTCAATCCACTCTCCCTATGAAGGGAGAGACCGCATTTCGTATTCGTGATGAAGAGTTTTTACATATTTCAATCCACTCTCCCTATGAAGGGAGAGACGTGAAGAAAAAAACAACAGAGTACCGACGATGATATTTCAATCCACTCTCCCTATGAAGGGAGAGACGTGGATAACGATATTATCGCGTTTCGTAGAGAGTATTTCAATCCACTCTCCCTATGAAGGGAGAGACCGCGATAAATTGTGTTTCTTATTGATCACTTACTACATATAGTTGTTTAGATATAATTTACATCAAACAAATCACTAAACTTCACAAAAACTTCTTATTTTCACACTTTTTTTGTGCGAAGGTCCCGGGATTTTCATGGGCACTTGAGGTTCGCACATTTCTTTTAAAAAATTAAAGGTTCTGTTACATCTATAGCTTCTTTCGCACCAATATGGATAACGTTATTTTCATAATTATTTCCTAATAGATAAAATCGTAAGCTATCAGATGTGGGGTCAATAATACTTTCCAACTGATATTGCAATTTCTTATACTCTGTTGCATCCACTATACATTCAAAAACAGAATTTTGAACACGGACCCCATAATCTTCGCACGCTTTGGCAACTTGACGCAGCCTTTTCTGACCACCTACTGTTTTAGTCGATACATCATATGTAACGAGTACTAGCATCTTCGCTTCCTCCTATTGCAAATATGGGGGATATGCATCAAGATCTCCACGAATATAGCGAGCTAATAATAATGACTGCACATGTGGAAGTAACCCCTTTTTTATTTTTTCTTTTAAATACGGGTGACGAATCTCCTCTTCTTTTTCACTTTGCCACATCTGTAAAAAATTACGCCTTGCTTCATCTGTCAATAAAACAGCTCCATTTTCTTGAAACACAAAATCATCTTGTCTCAATTGCCGTTGGTTAATAATTTTAATGACAAATCGATCAACTATTGGACGTAATTCTTCCATCAAATCTAAAGCGAGCGATGCACGTCCTGGGCGATCACGGTGTAAAAAACCGACATATGCATCTAACCCAACTGCTTCTAATGCGGCTTGACATTCTGCCGCGAGTAACGTGTAAGCAAATGAAAGAATAGCATTCAACGGATCAAGCGGTGGACGACGCGTACGCCCTTGATAAACGAATGTTTCTTTTTGATTCAAAATCCAATCATTCCACCTACCAAAGTATAAAGAGGCCGCTTGACCTTCCACTCCCAACAACTCATCCAAATCATACTCGTTATCAAAAAGAGCACGTTCGCTCATTTTCAAACGTTCAACTACTTCTTGAACCGCCTGACGATCTATACGCAAAGCATGATCTCGCAATAAACGCTCTAAATTTTTACGAGAGTTATGGACTTTTCCAATGAGCATCATCGACGCAACTTTTGCACTTTTTTCACGATCGTCCGAAAATCGGTATTGGGTTTTTCGTAACGTTACATTACCATCAACAGGTCCTGTAATACGCGCTTGAAACCTGCCATGTTTCGTTAAGAATACGAGAGCAATTTTATCTTTAACGCACCTTTCCATAAGCGCTGGACTGACTCCTTGATATCCGTACGCACAAATCGCTTCCAAATTGTGCAAAGGAATGCGTCCGATTGATTTCCCATCTTGTAAAATGTTCACATTGGATCCTTTCAATGCGAGGTAACTGTCCGGCAACGTTACATACAATGTATTCAACAGCTTCTTCATTCGTTCAACATCCTTTTCACATATGAATGTACGGTCTCTTTTTTATCCAATTCAGGTAAACAAATGTCTTTCAATGAACATTGTTTGCAATGTTTTCCTGTCTTCACTCGTGGTGTATGCCGACGCTCATAGTACGTCTCCATTTGGCGAACTATCTCAGTTAACTTGTTTCGTAATTCCTCTGTGATTGGAATGACTTTACGTCTACGTACTTCGTGATAATAGAGAGCTGCTTCATCAATCGTTGTTTGAAGCATTTCTTCTAAACAGATCACTTGTGCGACCAATTGTAAAATGTCTGCTTCGTGTGTTTTCGGTTTCCCTTTTTTATATTCAATCGGCATGACCTTGTACTGCCCTTCTTCGCCGTGCAATGAGACACCTTGATCGGCACGCGTAAACTCGACCATGTCGCAAACTCCGTGAATCGGTAACGTAGTCGAATGAATTCTCATCGCTCGAACGTAGAGCGTATCGCCCCGCTTCTCTCGAATGTACGGATCATCGACTTTACGGTGTAAATAATCTCCTTCAACCGTGAGCACATTCTCTTCCCACGCTTGCTCAACATGAATAAGCGCCCATTGTCTCGGGCAAAACACGTAGTGTTGAATGCCCGAGATCATGAGCGATACCGAATTAGAGTCCATCGTACACTTGAACATCAAGTCCTTCTAAAGTTTCAACTTGAATGTCATAGTCTTCAAATGAAGTTGCTAATCCATCAACTGTACGCTCTACTTTGACGGAGCGGTGCACTTTAGCTGATGAATATTGGCCAATTTTATTGTTGTGTTCCCACCAGAACACTTTGTTCACTTCCATAGATCCGTCCGGACGTGCGGAAGACGCATCGTTTGCAAACAATGTAATGAGCGCTTGTTTTAACTTTTCTGCATCTTCTTTAGTAAATCCTGTTTTTTCAGCAAGTTGTGGATTAATACTTCCATAAAAGATGTACGTCCCAAAATCGACGCGATGCTTCATTCCCATCGTATCCGATGTTTTTTGACCTGGGTTTTTCGTATTCGTTGTCGAGTTCACACTTTTTGTAATTTGCATACTCGTAATATCGACGGGATCAATACTTGTCGCTGTATGAATCGATACAGGACCTCGCACACCGACAGACATTTTCGTACCTTTAAAAGCAAACACTTGGCCAAACGCTCGAACATCGTACCACTCGTTGGATGCGATTGTAATCGCTAACTCTTCGTCCGCTTTCGCATCACTTAATAACTTTTTCAATTCGTCTACAGAATCCGCACGGTCTTTTAAACTTCGGAAAGAATCACTACGACGTTCATCCGATTGCACAAAAATACTTTCACCTTCATCTTGGAGACGGTTGCGCAACTTTCGCTTGATTGCAACGTCTGACATTTCGCCATGTCCATTATAATCTTGACGTGGACGGTTTCCATTCAACGGATCTCCATTTGGGTTCGCTTTATTCACTGTAAATACAACCGCAAAATCAATTTTATTTTGTAGTGTCATGTTCCTCATCCTTTTCTTCTTTTTTCTTATACATCTCTTGCACTTGACTGCTATAACCTGTCAAGAAAATCGGTTGCAATGCGTAGTCTGTCATGCTTTCTGGTCCAATCGCTGCTTCAACTTCTTGAATCAGCTTACTGTACATCGTCGCTTTTGCACCGAGACGATCAAAATAAGGTTGCAATTGCTTTCGAATGACGAGCCATGTTCGAGCGGGACGGTTTGCAAATGCATTGAAGTAACGCGTCGCATTCGTTGAACGGCTTTCACCACGTTCTTGTAAAACGCGACGTTCCATAACTTCCGCCACTCCTAACAGACGGCCAAATAAATAGTCACGGTTCATATTGTCTTTTTGCAAAGTCATATCAGGTACCTCCTCTTTGTTATTGTATGAAATCATGGCACATGCGATATGTAACGTTTGATCCCACGATTCCATCGTTCCTTTAAACGATTCCGGACGGATGACGCGTTGGTA
>JASLJC010000121.1 GCA_030152585.1 Savagea sp.
CTCCATGTGGAGGTGTTCCGTATTCGAATGCTTCCATTAAGAAACCGAACTGTTCTTTTGCTTCTTCTTCTGAGAAACCGAGTGCTTTAAACATCGCTTCTTGCATCTCGCGCTCGTAAATACGTAAACTTCCGCCTCCGAGCTCATAGCCGTTTAATACCATATCGTAAGCTTGTGCACGAGCATTCGCAGGATCTGTTTCCAATAAACTCGCATCAACAGGACGTGTAAATGGATGGTGTGCTGCTACATAACGTTCTGCTTCTTCATCATATTCAAATAATGGCCAATCGACTACCCATAAGAAATTGTATAATGACTCATCAATTAATCCACGTTCTTTTCCGAGTTTTGAACGTAATGCACCGAGTGATGCTGCTACGACAGATGCATCGTCTGCGACGAATAATAACAAGTCTCCTGCTTCTGCTTCTGTCGCTTCTTTAATCGCTATACCTGCAGGTGTTTCTTTAAAGAATTTCGCAATCGGACCTGAATAATCCTCTTCTGTCACTTTCATCCACGCGAGACCTTTTGCACCGTAACGTTTAGCAAACTCTTCAAGTGCTTCGATATCTTTACGTGAATAGTCATCTGCTGCACCTTTTACACAAATTGCTTTCACTTCGCCTCCACGCTCAACGGTTCCAGAGAACACTTTGAAGTCTGAGTCTTTCACAGCTTCTCCGAGATCGATTAATTCCATACCGAAACGTGTATCAGGTTTGTCTGAACCGAAACGCGCCATCGCTTCGTCATACGGCATACGTTGAAACGGTGTTTCGATATCGATTCCTTTCACACGTTTCATGACATATTTCATTAAATTTTCATTCAATGTTAAAATATCATCCATCTCCATGAAACTCATTTCCATGTCGATTTGTGTAAACTCTGGTTGACGGTCAGCGCGTAAATCTTCATCGCGGAAACAACGAGCGATTTGGTAATAACGGTCAAATCCTGACACCATTAACAATTGTTTGAACAATTGTGGTGATTGTGGAAGTGCGTAAAACTCGCCTCCGTGAACACGTGAAGGTACTAAATAGTCGCGTGCTCCTTCAGGTGTTGATTTCGTTAAAATTGGTGTTTCAACTTCTAAGAAGTTCTCTTCGTCTAAAAAGTCGCGGACTGCTTTCGTTACGTCCGAACGTAATTGGAAAGTACGCGCCAGTTTCGGACGGCGAAGATCGATATAACGATATTTCAAACGAATGTCTTCTGATACGTCCGATACATCTTCAATCATAAACGGTGGGTTTTTCGCTTCATTGATAATCTCAATCGTTTCTGCTTGAATTTCAATGTCACCTGTTGCAAGCTTTTCGTTTTTTTGACTATCATCACGTTCTACTACTTTACCTGTTACAGATAAAACGTATTCGTTTCGTGCTTTATCGGCTACTTCTAGCGCTTCTTTTGAAATATCTGGGTCTGCTACGATTTGCACGATACCGAAACGGTCACGCATATCGATGAAAATAAGTCCTCCTAAATCACGACGCTTTTGTAACCATCCTTGTAATGTCACGACTTCGCCAATCTGTTCTTTCGTAATCTCTCCGCAATAATGTGTTCGTTTCATCAATTATTCTCCATCCTTTTTTACGAGCTGTTGTACAGTTTGTACAAGTTGCTCTAATTGTACTTCTTGTTGTGTCCCCGTCGCCATTTCTTTCAGTTGAGCTACACCTTCGTCTAGTTCATTATCTCCTAATACAATCGTATATGCTGCACCGAGACGATCGGCTGACTTCATTTGGCCTTTCATTTTACGAGATAAAAAGTCCATATCAGCGCGTAAGCCCGCATGGCGTAACTGTTGTAACATCGGAAATGCTTCATGCTCTGCTCGTTCACCTAATGTTACGATATATAAATCGAGCGGATCTTGACGTTGTAACGTTTTTCCTTCTGCTTCTAGCGCTAAAAGTAAACGTTCAATACTCATCGCAAACCCAATGCCTGCTGTATCGGGTCCGCCCATCTCTTCTGTTAAACCGTTATAACGACCACCTCCGCAAAGTGTCGTAATCGCGCCAAATCCATCTGATGTGCTCATAATTTCAAATGCAGTATGGTTATAATAGTCAAGTCCACGTACGAGGTTCGGGTCGAGTTCATATGCAATACCTGCTGCATCTAAATACGACTGTACACGTTCAAAATATGTACGTGATGCTTCATTTAAATAATCCGGAAGTGCTGGTGCTGACTTCATTAACGGATGATTGTGATCTTTTTTACAATCTAATATACGTAATGGGTTTTGGTTTAATCGCGTTTGACAATCTGAACAAAACGCATCGATATGCGGTGCAAAGTGTTCTACAAGTGCTTCTCGATGGGCTTGACGAGATTCTGTATCTCCTAAAGAATTCAGTACGAGTTTAATATCCGTTAGACCGACTCGTCGATAAACGTCAAGTGCTAACGCTATCGTTTCTGCATCAATTGCTGGATGTGCACTTCCGATCGCTTCCACTCCAAATTGAACGAATTGACGATAACGACCTGCTTGTTGACGCTCATAACGGAACATCGGCCCGATATAATACAATTTTACGGGTTGATCCGGATAGCCGTACATTTTATTTTCAACAAATGAACGAACGACAGGCGCTGTTCCTTCAGGACGAAGAGTCATCGAACGGCCACCACGATCTTCAAATGTATACATTTCCTTTTGAACGATATCCGTCGTATCACCGACAGCACGTTGAAATAATTCTGTTTGTTCAAACATCGGCGTACGTATTTCTTCATAACGATAAGAAGAACAAACGTCGCGCATGACGGCTTCTACTTGTTGCCATGCCCAAGATTGTGTCGGTAAAATATCTTGCGTGCCACGTGGTACTTTGTATTTCATCACAAATCTCTCCTTTAAAATTTCAATAACAAACCTATTTTTAACAATAAAAAAAGCCCCATCCCTCATGTCGTAAGGGACGAGAGCATATAGCTTCCGCGGTTCCACCCAAATTGATAGTTCAACTATCCACTTAAGTCCGAATAACGGTTCGGTTGTCCGTCTATGTTTACTCGGTTTCAACATAGCACTTCCGTGGTGTTTTTCGATAAACGATTCGTAAAAAGCTCTCAGTCTTCGGCTTTTCTCCCTCATACGAAGTGCATTTATGTACTCGCCACTTCATTAGCTTTCATATTTACATTACTCTTATCATAGTCAGATTAAAAAGATGTGTCAACTCCTTTCGTTTCATTGTAGAGTTTTCGAGAAAAAACATCTACAATATGAGTAAGGTGGTGATCAGTTGAAATTTAAAAATCAAACAATTATAGGACTTATCACTCTTCTATTGGTGAGTTCTATACTTCTCGCTCTTCCAACGTCTCACTTTGACGTACAGGCAGCGAGTCTAACATTAGAAGTAGATGCTGAAAAATTAAATATGAGACAAGGACCCGGACTTTCCTATCCTGTCATTTCTTCGTTAAAAGAGGGCGACCGCCTCAACGTACACGACTCAAAAGATGAATGGCTTAAAGTCGAAGCAAAAGGAAAAGTCGGCTGGGTTGCTTCATGGATGACCCGTTCGACTCAAAAAAAGGAAAAAGATCATAGGGCATCAACTGTTGCTGTATCGACAACGAATGGATTAAATATTCGTTCTGGACCTTCTATGCAACACCCTTCTATCGGAAAAATTGATGCTGGCAAACAGATAGACGTTCAATCAACACAAGGAGATTGGGCCTACGTAAAAGTAGATGGAATGTACGGCTGGGTTTACCGCTCGTATTTATCTCAAGTCAATGAAAAGACAATCCAATCGAATAAACAAAAAGCGTCGTCTAAACAAACAGCAAAAGATCAATTCCACGTAGCGGTTAGCGGTTTAAATGTACGTTCTGAACCGACTTTACAATCTAACAAAGTGACTGTCATTTATGAAGATGAAGTATACCCGATTAACGAACGAAAAGGGAATTGGTTGCAAATTAAATTAGACGACGGTTCTAAAGGTTGGGTTTATGCGTTTCACGGAACAATCGGTGGAAAAGTCAAATCGAAAACAGGCAAAAATATAGCGACGACGCTCACTGAAGGGACGAATTTACGCGCACAACCTACGACAAATTCTGATGTTGTTTTGCGTGTCGGAGCCGGAGAACAATTCACTATTTTAAATGTCGTAGATAAATGGTATGAAGTCGCTTTACAAGACGGACAAACAGCATACTTAGCTAGTTGGGTCGTATCTAGCAACGCCGTAAAGAAAAAAGAGAAACGTCAACCTGTATCAGAACGACGAAAAAAGGCAACGACACCTGGCACTTTAAACGGAATTTCAATCGTTATTGATGCAGGTCATGGTGGCCATGATCGCGGCACGACAGGCGTTAGAGGAACGCGCGAAAAAGATTTAACATTATGGACCGCTGAATCACTCGCATCGAAACTAAAAGAAGCCGGTGCTCAAGTAACGATGACACGTAATGCAGATGAGTATGTATCACTTCGTTCACGTGTTGCATTACGAGAAGAAATGAACGCAGATGCTTTCATTAGTTTACATTACGATGCAAATACTGATCCGTCTATTCGTGGATTTACGACTTACTATTATACGAAAGAACAAAGAGATTTAGCACGTTCGATTAATACCGCGTTAGAAAAAAACATTTCACTTTCTAATCGTGGAAATCAAGTCGGAAATTACCTCGTCATTCGAGAAAATACACGAGATGCCGTTTTAATTGAACTCGGATTTTTAACGAACGCAGCGGAAGAACAAATTATTTTAACGAAGAAATATCGAGAACAAGCGACATATGGAATTTATACAGGTATTTTAAACTTCTTTAACGATTAAAAATGAATCTGTACAATTTTTTGACAACTAAAAGACGTACACCTCCGCATTTTCTCTTATTCTTTAAAAGTCGAGAATGCGAGATCGAGCGGTGGAGTACGTCTTCATTCTATTACTAGTTGAAAATGAAAAGATATGCTCATCAATAGACACTTCTATATTGAGCATATCTTTTTTCTATTTCGATTCAACAATGAGCGTGACAGGTCCATCATTGACGAGTGCAACGTCCATCATTGCACCAAATGTACCCGTTTCAACGTGTAAATGATAGTCTTTTTTCAAAACTTCATTGAATCGCTCCCATAGCGGTTTGGCGATGTCAGGTCTCGCTGCTTCTGTAAAGCTCGGGCGACGTCCTTTTTTCGTATCCCCGTACAACGTAAATTGAGAAACTGATAAAATATCCCCTTTTACTTGTTGAATTGAATCGTTCATTTTTCCTTCTTCATCTTCCCATAAACGTAAATGTGCGATTTTGTTTGCGACATACTGAATATCTTCTTCTGTGTCACCTTCTTTTATTCCAACAAGCAATACGTATCCTTTACCGATTGCTCCGACTACTTCACCATCTACCGTGACAGCTCCTTGACGTACGCGTTGTAATACTACTTTCATTATATCCTCCTTAATTTGTCACTCGATGTACAGTGTGTACATCTTCAATTTGTTTTAAACGTCGTGCGATATGTTCTAAATGATCAATACTTTTAATTTGAATTGTCAAATGTATACGTGCTGTTTTTTGAGAAGTCGCTTTGCCTTCAATTGCGACGATCGGGACGTTCATTTCTGTTAATTCAATCATGACTTCATTTAATAAACCGTCTCGGTCCATCGCCCAAAGTTCAATGTCAACATCGAACTTCTTATTCGTTTTCGTCTCTTCATTTACTGCCCATTCAACTTCTAAATAACGGTCTTCTTCATCCGTTCCATTTATAACATTCGGACAATCGGTTCGGTGGACTGAAACGCCACGACCTTTCGTAATAAAACCGATAATCTCATCACCTGGCACAGGATTACAACATTTCGATAAGCGAATTAACATATTGTCGATACCTTTGACGATGACGCCAGATGAAGGCAATTTTTTCTGGCTTTCTGTTTGTTTCGTTTTCATCGTCGATACGACTTTATTTAACGTATCACGTTCTTCTCTTTCACGACGTAATTTTTCTGTTAAACGGTTTGATACTTGTTGTGCTGTAATGCCTCCACCACCGACTTGCGCATACATATCTTCCAATGAGGCGAAACTAAATTTATCAAGCGCTCGTTGAATATTTTCAGGTGTGATAGCTTCGGCTAACGTATAATTTTTAGATAAAATATCACGCTCGACTAATTCACGACCTTTTTCAATATTTTCTTCTCGCAATTGTCTTTTAAAATATTGTCTTATTTTCGTTCGTGCTTGAGATGTTGTCACTAATTTTAACCAATCACGACTCGGCCCAAACGATTGTTTTGACGTTAATACTTCAATAATGTCTCCTGTTTTTAATGGATGATCTAACGGAACCATTTTCCCATTTACTTTCACACCGATCGTTCGATTACCAACTTCTGAATGGACTCGGTAAGCAAAATCTAAAGGAACCGACCCTTTCGGTAATTCGATGACGTCGCCTTTCGGTGTAAATACGTACACCATATCTGAAAATAAATCGAACTTTAAAGATTCCATAAAGTCTTCCGCATTAGCTGATTCGTGTTGTAATTCTAATATTTCTCGGAACCACGTAAGTTTTGATTCGATATCTGTTCCAGCTGCTTCTCGTTTTCCTTCTTTATACGCCCAGTGTGCAGCTACCCCGTACTCTGCAATTTTATGCATTTCTTCGGTTCGGATTTGTACTTCAAGCGGATCTCCTTCTGGACCGACCACTGTCGTATGAAGCGATTGATACATATTTTGCTTCGGCATGGCGATATAATCTTTAAAACGTCCTGGCATTGGCTTCCATAACGTATGAATGACGCCGAGCACCGCATAGCAATCTTTAATACTTTTTAAAACAATTCGAACAGCGAGCAAATCATAGATTTCATTAAATTCTTTATGTTGCATGACCATTTTTTGATAAATTGAATAAATATGTTTTGGGCGCCCTGAAATATCAGCTTCTAATCCCATTCGGTCTGTTTCACCCCGAATGACTTCCATCACATCTTCTAAATATTGTTCACGTTCTGTTCGTTTTTTATCCATTAAATGAACGACGCGATAATATTGTTGTGGGTTTAAATAACGTAATGCCGTATCTTCTAACTCCCATTTAATCGTAGAAATCCCTAAACGATGCGCAAGAGGCGCAAATATGTCGAGTGTTTCTGCTGAAATTCGTTTCTGTTTTTCTTTCGGCACGTGATGTAATGTGCGCATATTATGAAGGCGATCGGCTAATTTAATTAAAATAACACGAACATCTTGTGCCATCGCAATAAACATTTTCCGATGGTTTTCTGCTTGTTTTTCTTCATTTGAACGAAACTTTAACTTATCTAGTTTTGTGACTCCATCGACGAGTATCGCCACTTCTTCCCCAAATTGTGACACGAGATCTTCTCGACTCACCGGTGTATCTTCTACGACATCGTGTAAAAACCCTGCAGCTACCGTTGCCGGGTCCATTTGTAAATGGGCTAAAATACCAGCTACTTGAATCGGATGAATAATATACGGTTCACCCGACTTCCGAAACTGTCCTTCGTGTGCATCTCGGGCAGCATAATATGCTTTTTCAATAAATGTCACATTTTCTTCATTCATATACGTTGCAACGAGCGCAAATATATCTTGTTCAGTCATATTTTTATCTTTCGCCATATGAAACCCCTTCCTCCCTATGAAAAAAATCACGAGGTTGCATAAACGTCTGTTCCATCGACGTTTTGCAATCGCTCGTGATCTTTCGTAATCGATTCTTTTTAACGGAACTTACGCTTCATCGTATGTTAAAATCGCGTGAATGTCGTAACCTTCGATTTTTTCGCGACCGTTTAAATACGCTAATTCAATTAAAAAGGCACACCCTGCTACAGTACCTCCTAATTTTTCAACGAGATCGATTGTTGCTTTTACCGTACCACCTGTTGCGAGTAAATCGTCTACGATTAACACTCGTTGACCTGGCGTAATCGCATCACGATGCATCGTTAAAATGTCTTTTCCGTACTCTAAGTCATATTCTACTTCTTCGACTTCACGTGGTAGTTTCCCTGGTTTTCTTACTGGTGCAAAACCGACTTCTAACGCATAGGCAACAGGACACCCTATAATAAAACCACGTGCTTCCGGACCAACGATAATATCGGCTTTCACTTCTTTGGCGTATTTTACAATTTCATCGGTTGCATACTTGTATGCTTCACCGTCATCCATTAACGTCGTAATATCTTTAAAGCTTACCCCCTCTTTCGGATAATCTTCTACGATTGTAATATATTGTTTTAAATCCATCATTCGTCTTCCTTTCCATTGTCATACTGAATCGATAACCAATTTTTCAATTCAGTCGATGGGCTATACACGAGCGCTTCTTCTAATGCGATTGTTTGTTCTCGCTTCGCATACGTCGGCGCTTTTGTTAATGCTTGTTTTTGCTTTACCTCTTGTAGTTGTACGAGATCTCCTTCTATCGTAACAAATTGTAGGTCAAAAAACACCTGCAACATGAAATCAAACCGTTCTTCTTTCCACTTAAAATGGTGAAGAACGACTCGTTTATCTCGCGTTAATGAAAATGGATTACGGCGCTTGAGCGTAAGGTACAATTGACTAAACTGTTCGCGACTTGGCATTCCTTCATAATAAAGCGAGTGCGGCATATAAAAGTGCGCATAAATCCGCGATGGCTGTAACATTTTAATGAGCGTACTGAGTTGTTCTTTCGTTTGGGGCAAATCAATTAAAACGAGTGGTTCATTTTTTGCTTTTTCAATATCGAGTTCTTCTACGTACGTCGTCTTCGCAAGGTTTGGCTTCCATACTGGCATCGTTTCTTCTCTAAAGGCAACCCAATGGGCGTTTTCTGGTACAGTAGATGCCCACCGATCGACTTTTCGAATTCCTCGTACATCGAACAATTGCCAATTATCACTTCGAACGTCACGCAAAATGAGTTGTGGATTTTTATTTCCGTTCCATTCATTCACATCCAATTCACCGATAAACGAATACGTAATATCTTCCGTCATTTCAAGTGCACGACGACCTTCTCTAAATCCAATTACATCGAGCGTTTCATTTCCATCTACAATTTGAAATTTCAAATGACTTTTATCTTGACCGATTTGACGAACGTTTTGCACTTTAACATCTTCAATTAAATAAACAGGTCGCTCGAAATTCATTCCGAAAGGACGGAGTTGTTCGAGTCCTTCTAAATGTTCGACTGTAATTTCATTTAATGTCACTGGAACGTCTACGAGCTCTTTTGGAATAAAGTCATCTTCTGTTAATTTTTGTGTCGCTCGTTCTTCGAATCGTATTTGAAACGTTTCGAATTGATCGAGTGCTATCGTCATTCCTGCTGCCATTTCATGTCCACCAAATTGTTCAATTACATCTGACATTTCAGCTAACGTATCGTACAGATGAAAATGTTCAATACTCCGAGCAGAACCTTTTGCAATTTGTTTTTCCCGGTCAATTCCTAGTACGATTGTCGGACGATGAAACTCTTCTACGAGACGACTCGCAACGATTCCTACAATCCCTGGATTCCAACCTTCTTTAGCGACGACGATACTCGAACCTAAAGGTTGTTGTGCTACGATTTGAATCGCTTCTTGTACTGCTTGATTTACGAGTTCTTTTCTTTCTTCGTTCATCTGTTTCATTTTCTCAATCGACACGCGCGCTTCTTCTTCCGTTTCTGCGATTAACGCTTGAACGGCTATCGTCGCTTCTTGTAGACGCCCCGGTGCATTTAACTGTGGACCAAATTGAAAGCCGATCGTTTCTTCGTTGAAATCACTAATCCGTAATTCGTTCACTTCACAAAATGCATTCGCTGCTGGCAAAACACCTTTACGCAACGCTTCAAGACCTTTTCGAACGATCCAACGATTTTCATCGATTAATGGAACTAAATCAGCGACCGTTCCGATTGCCGCATATGCTAAAAACGGCTCAAGAGAATCTTGAATAAGTGCTTGTGATAATTTTAATGCAACTCCTACTCCTGCAAGCTCTCCGAAAGGATAATTTCCTTCAGGGTGACGAGGGTGTAAAATAACATTGGCATTCGGTAGCGTTTCACCAATTTCATGGTGATCAGTTAAAATGACATCGCACCCTCGATCTCTTGCGTGTTGAATGGCTTCAACTGCTGAAATCCCATTATCCACTGTAATGATTAATTGTGTTCCCGCGTCTATTAACTCGTCAAATAAAGCGATATTCGGTCCATATCCGTGAATGAAACGATTCGGTATCGCATAGTCGACACGTGCTCCCATCTCTTTTAACGTTCGATAGATGAGGGACGTACTCGTCACACCGTCTGCATCGTAATCACCGTATACTGTAATGTGTTGTCCTGTATCGATTGCTTCATCGATCATTTGCACTGCTTGCTCCATTCCATACATTGAATAAGGATCATGCGGTTGTTGTTGATCAATCGACAAGAAATCACAAATCGCATCGACAGACTCGAACGAACGAGAAGCTAATATTTTGGCATGAATGGCAGGTAACTGGCAACGCTCCATAATTGTTTGTACGAGTTTTTCGTCCGGACGTTCAATTATCCATTTCTTTTTAGACTGAATCATACTGAATCATCCTTTCGATTGTGCATGACATCATATTGCTGCTCGATTCCTTCCGCTTCGTCTACCGTTTCAATAATAGGGGTATCGACAACTTTATCGTGATAACGATATTTTTTCACTTCGCGTTCGAGTTGTTCAATGTGTTCTTTTTGCTGACGTGTCGTTCGTTTTAATTCGAAATGTTTATACAATGCATAAAAACCACTGACAATCGCTCCAACAAGTGCCGATCCTAAAATGACGAGGACGAGCGGAAACTGCACAGCACCGAACCCGAAATTAACACGTACAGGATTCATATTCATAATCGCAAATATCGTGATAACGATAGCGAATAATAAACTTACGATCCATGACCATTGATACTTCATTTTAAAAACTCCTTTCACTTCTTTCCTTTCATTATACATGGAAAACTAAATAACCTGACCGTTTCTTCTTCATTCTTTTTTAAAATAAACATGACAATATGAGTTACAACAACTTATTTCCTTCATAAGAAAGGCGCACCTGTTTTCACAGATGCGCCTGTTTGTATCTTTTTAAACGAGTGGTTCGTCGGATCCCCATTTTTTCTTCTCTTTATTCACATCGAGAGGTCCTTCTTTTTCAATTTGACGACTTTTTAAATCGAACCAAATTTGAGCGGAAATGAAAATCGATGAATACGTTCCGGCAAGTAAACCGATTAAAAGTGCCATTGAGAATGGACGAATTGGTTCTGCTCCTAAGAAAATGAGAGCGAGAACGACGAAAATAACAGTTAATACCGTATTGACTGATCGTCCAAGCGTTTGACGTAACGATTTATTGACAATCATTGCTAATCGTTCACGGTCTTTGACACGTCCAATACGTGATAAGTTTTCACGAATACGGTCAAATGTAACAATGGTGTCGTTAATCGAATAACCGACAATCGTCAATACTGCTGCGATGAACGTAATGTCGACTTCAAAACGGAAAATACTAAATAGCGCAATCATAAAGAAAGCGTCATGCATTAAACCGATAATTGAAGCTACACCCATACGCCACTCAAAACGGAATGCGACGTAAATAATAATTCCGAGTGATGCGATCATTAATGCATAAATCGCGTTTTTCGCTAACTCTTTTCCAACTGTTGGTGAAACAGTTGAAACGTTCGGTTCTGAACCGTAAATTTCATGTAATGTCGCTTTTAACGTCTTCACTTCTTCTTGTGAAAATTCTTCTTTAAAACGAACGACACCGATTTCACCTTTGTCACCTGATGTTACGATATCACTCACTTCATGGCCTAACGCTTCTACTTCTTTTTGTAACTGTTCTACTTTAACAGGCTCTTTCGACATCACTTCTACACGTGTACCGCTCGAGAAGTCGATACCTAAGTTCAATTTAAAGACGAGTAACATGACAAGACCTGCTACTAATAAAACAGTCGAAATCGTGTAGTATCGTTTTCGCGTATTAACAAAATCAAAACGGTCAAACTTCGTCGTTAAGTCTAGCGTATCAATTCCTTCTTCAATACGGTGGACACGGTCTTTGGAAATGCCAAACCATGATGTTTTTCCATCGAGTGCCCCACTTTTGACGAGAAGTCCAAGTAATACACGTGAACCCCATACAGCTGTTAAGAAACTCGTTAAAATACTAATAATTAACATCGTTGCGAAACCTTTAACTGAACTTGTACCGAAGAAGAATAATACTCCTGCAGCAAGTAACGTTGTAATGTTCGCATCTAATATTGCCGTAAATGAGTTTTTCGCTCCTGTTTTGAAAGCAGATTTTACTGATTTACCGACACGTAATTCTTCACGAATACGTTCGTACATTAAAATATTCGCATCGACAGCCATACCGACCCCGAGCATTAACGCAGCAATTCCTGGTAATGTTAAGACACCGTTAATTAATGTAAATACGAGTAAAATGATATAAATATATACCGATAACGTCACGACCGCTACGAGTCCTGGTACGCGGTAATACAATACCATGTAAACAAAGATTAAAGCGATACCGACAATTCCTGCAAGTACTGTTTTATCTAACGCTTGCTCTCCGAATTGTGCTCCAACAGATGTTGAATAAATTTCTTCTAGATGCACCGGTAAAGCTCCTGCGTTCAAAATACCTGCTAAGTGTTTCGCTTCTTCTACTGTAAAGCTACCTGAAATTTCAACATTAGAAGAATGAATCGGTCCCTTTACACTTGGTGCTGAAATATATTTCGGATTATCTTTTGAAATTTCTGTGGCAAATGAATCGACACCTTCTTCAAAATCTAACCAAATAACCATTACATTATTCGGTGCTTTACGTGCAATTTCTGTCGTCACTTCACCGAATTTATTCGCATCTTTCATTTCAAGTGTAACGATCGGTTGCCCTGTATCGTTAAAACTTTCACGTGCTTTTCCTTCTTTTAAGTCATTACCGTCTAATACGAGATTATCTTCATAATCACGAAACGTTAAATTCGCTTGCGTCGAAAGTAAATCACGTGCAGACTGTTGATCTTCAACACCTGCTAATTGAACACGAATACGGTTGTTTGATTCAACTTGAATATTCGGTTCACTTACACCGAGGACGTCTACACGGCTACGTAATGCATCTGCTGTGTCACTTACGACTTTTTCGGTAATTTTTTTATTGTCACCTTTTAAAGGCTCTACTTGATAAAGAACTTCGAATCCACCTTGTAAATCAAGGCCTAAGTTCACATCTTTTACTATCGGTTTGTACGTCATCCCAATCGTCGTAAAAAATAGTACGACGAGTAAGAAAAAGGCGACGATACGACCTCTTGTTTTCATATATTCGTTCCTCCTCATACGATATCCGCATGTTTTTTAACATATGTAGCGTTTTTACTGTGATGGATTTTGTGGCGCTAACAGAACTGCTAACTCTTCGTCATTGAGATGAGGGTGTGTTGGCTTCACGTAATCTCCTTGTAGTAGATCGCTCGTATATGTTTCAACGTCTGCTGAAGATACTTTCATAATATCTCGGACGATTTGATGAATCGGTAATTTGTCTAATTTTTTCGTTTCCCAAAATAACATTTGACAAACGTTCCATACGTCTTTTTCAGTCACTTGATTGAGTTTATACATACGTAGCTCTTCTACTTTACTCCGAAGAGCAGGTTCTACTTTTTGAAACAATTGCTCATTGTTCATCATACGCTCGCTCCTTCACAGGAAAATGGTAAAAAAAGTCGGTACGAGACCGACCTTTTTTAGTTAAATTACGCTGCGCCGTTGTCGTCTTTTTTCTCTAATACACTTGCGACAGCTTGGCGTGCAAACTGTACAGTTACGTTGTTTGCAACACGTAAATGAATCATTTCTTCATCTACTGCTTCAATCGTTCCTTTTAACCCGCCGACTGTCATAATGACGTCGCCACGGCTTAACGCGTCTTGCATTGCTTTCGTTTGCTTTTGACGCTTTTGAGCAGGACGAATTAAAATAAACCACATTACACCAAAGATGATGACGAGTGGTAATATTGCTGCTAAAAATTCTTGCATGTTTTCCCCTCCGTTCCTCGTTCATTATACTAGACTTAAAAGTTTTTTGCATTCGGTTTATTATAACCGTACTTTTCGAAAAATTGTTCGCGGAAATCTCCAAGTCGATCTTCACGAATCGCTTGACGAATTTGCTCCATCAAATGGATTAAAAAGTGTAAATTGTGAATCGTCGTTAAACGTAACCCTAAAATTTCGTCTGCTTTGATTAAATGGCGAATGTAAGCTCGGGTATAATTTTTACATGTGTAACAATCGCAATTTTCATCGAGTGGACGGAAATCTGTTTCATACTTTTTATTCCGAACGACAAGGCGTCCTTCACTCGTCATCAATGTTCCGTTTCGGGCAATTCGTGTCGGCAACACACAATCAAACATATCGATCCCTCGAATGACACCGTCAATTAGTGAATCAGGTGTTCCGACTCCCATTAAGTAACGCGGCTTATCAAACGGTAATAAAGGAGTTGTAAATTCTAATACTTTATTCAATACGTCTTTCGGTTCTCCAACAGATAAACCACCGATTGCATAACCTGGAAAATCAAGTGCAACGAGGTCTTGTGCACTTTGACGACGGAGGTCTTCAAACTCTCCACCTTGAACAATACCAAACAATGCTTGTTCATCTTTTCGTTCGTGAGCTTCTATACAACGTGCAGCCCAACGACTCGTTCGTTCTACTGATTTTTTCATATATTCATGTGTTGCCGGATATGGTGGACATTCATCGAATGCCATCATAATGTCAGACCCTAAAATATTTTGAATTTCCATCGCTTTTTCAGGACTTAAAAATAACTTACTCCCATTTAAATGATGACGGAAATGTACACCTTCTTCTTCAATTTTACGGAATTTACTTAATGAAAAGACTTGGTAACCGCCTGAGTCTGTTAAAATCGGACGATCCCAGTTCATAAATTGATGCAATCCGCCCGCTTGCTTTATAACATCGGTTCCAGGACGTAACCATAAATGGTACGTATTGCTCAAAATAATACCTGCATTAATCGCTTTTAACTCTTCGGGTGTCATCGCTTTTACTGTCGCTTGCGTTCCGACAGGCATAAAGACTGGTGTTTCAAACGAGCCGTGCGGTGTATGAATAATTCCGAGTCGCGCCCCTGTTTGTTTACACGTTTTAATATGTTCATACCATACTGGTGGTTTGTTCGTCATTTTATCTTTCCTTCCTATCGAATAAACATCGCATCACCAAAGCTAAAGAAACGATATTGTTCCTTCACTGCTTCTTCGTATGCGTTCATCATTATTTCTCGTGTACTTAATGTTGACACGAGCATTAACAACGTTGACTGTGGTAAATGAAAATTCGTTACTAATCCATCGACTACACGAAATTCATATCCGGGGTAAATGAATATATCCGTCCACCCATTACTTGCTACTATTTTTCCATCATGTTGTTGCGCAACCGTTTCAAGCGTTCGTGTCGACGTCGTACCGACAGCGATAATACGATTTCCTTTTTGACGTGCTTCTTCAATAATCGATGCAGTTTCTTCACTGACATCATAATATTCTGAATGCATCGTATGTTCTTCTATTTTATCGACACTTACAGGACGAAATGTACCTAGTCCGACGTGTAACGTAATAAATGTGACGTGAACTCCTTTTTGACGTAACGTTTCTAACATTTCTTCTGTAAAGTGAAGACCTGCTGTCGGCGCCGCTGCGCTCCCTCTTTCTTTCGCAAAAACGGTTTGATACCGATCTTGATCGTCTAATGTTTCCGTAATATAAGGAGGGAGTGGCATTTCTCCTAATTGATCGAGCACTTCATAAAAAATACCTTCATACAACATATCAAAAACACGTCCGCCTGTCGGTGTCACTTCTACGCATTTGGCACGTAGTTGACCGTCTCCGAAAGTTACAATGGTTCCTACTTTCACTCGCTTAGCAGGTTTTACGAGCGTTTCCCATCGATCGTCTCCTCTTTCTTTTAACAGAAGTACTTCTAAAGACGCACCGGTTCCTTCTTTTGTTCCGTAAAGACGGGCAGGTAATACACGCGTATCATTTAATACGAGTACATCTCCTTTTTCCAACTCATTTAAAAGTGCAGGAAAGGTTTCATGTTGTAAAGTTCCTTTCACTTTATCTACAATCATTAAACGACTCGCTGTACGATCTTTCAGCGGCGTTTGCGCAATGAGTTGTTCTGGTAAATCAAAATCAAAATCTTTTACATCCATCCTTATTCCTCTTTCTCATACGGATACCCGAAATGGGCATAGCCTGTTTTCGTCACAACGCGTCCGCGCGGTGTTCGTTGGATAAAACCAATTTGTAATAAATACGGTTCATACACATCTTCAATCGTGACGGCTTCTTCTCCAACTGTTGCAGCGAGCGTTTCTAACCCTACCGGTCCACCATTAAAATGTTCAATCATATGACGAATAAGTGCTTCGTCGATTTGATCGAGCCCATGATGATCGACACGTAACAATTGCAATGCCTCATCTGCCATTTGAACTGTTATCGCCCCGTCTCCTCGCACTTGAGCATAATCGCGTACGCGGCGCAATAAACGGTTCGCAATACGTGGTGTACCACGCGAACGAGTCGCTAACATATAAGCTGCTTTTTGCTCCAATGGAATATTAAAAATGCGTGCGCTTCGCTCGATAATCGCTTGAAGTGCATCTACGTCATAATATTTCAACCGTAACGGAACTCCGAACCGATCGCGTAATGGTGCAGATAAAGAACCTGCTCGCGTCGTTGCTCCTACTAATGTAAATGGTGGTAAGTCGAGTCGAATCGATTTTGCTGTCGGCCCTTGCCCGATGACGATATCTAAAGCGTAATCTTCCATTGCAGGATACAATACTTCTTCTACGGATCGATGAAGACGATGAATTTCATCAATAAATAAAACATCTCCTGGCTCCAAAGATGATACGACCGCCGCTAGATCACCTGGACGTTCAATTGCAGGTCCACTCGTCGTTCGTAAATTTACACCCATTTCATTGGCAATAATCGCTGCTAATGTAGTTTTCCCTAATCCCGGAG
>JASLJC010000005.1 GCA_030152585.1 Savagea sp.
CGTGTTATTGCATCGACAAACTCAGACATGTACGGTGCGTTAACCGGTGGCGTTGCATCTTTAAAAGGAAATTTACATGGCGGAGCAAACGAGGCTGTTATGCATATGCTCGTAGAAGGAAAAGATTTAGACGGCTTCGTATCATTGTTAAAAGAAAAATTAGCAAACCGAGAACGTGTAATGGGCTTCGGTCATCGCGTTTATATGAAAAAAATCGATCCACGTGCCGTACAAATGAAAGAAGCGCTTTATGAACTTTGCGAAGCGAAAGGTGACTTTGAATTGTACGAAATGTGTGTCGCAGGTGAAGAATTAATGGCCGAAGAAAAAGGTCTTTTCCCGAACTTAGATTACTATGCAGCACCGGTTTATTGGATGTTAAATATTCCAATTGAAATGTATACACCGATTTTCTTCAGTTCACGTACGGTAGGACTTGCAGCGCACGTATTAGAGCAACACGCGAATAATCGTTTATTCCGTCCACGTGTAAAGTATAACGGAGAAGCATATCGCGAACTGTAAGTATTAAGAGAAGGGAGCTTCCGAGCAGCTCCCTCTTCATTCAATGATGCTCGAAGACAAAGGACAGAGAGGCAGGAATAGACATGAATACAAAACAACAGGTGGATCAGCTTTTAGTAGATATTGCAGATTACGTTTTAAACAAAGAGATTACGAGTGAGGAAGCTTATGAAACAGCCGCATACATTCTTGCAGATACGATGGGGACAGGTATTCTCGCATTGAATTATCCAGAATGTACGAAGCTTTTAGGACCTACTGTACCAGGTACAGTTGTGCCAAACGGTAGCCGTGTTCCAGGAACGTCGTACGTGTTGGATCCGATTGAAGCAGCATTTGATATCGGCGCAATGATTCGTTGGTTAGACTACAACGATACGTGGCTGGCAGCAGAGTGGGGTCACCCGTCAGATAACTTAGGTGGTATTTTAGCGACAGCAGACTACTTAAGCCGTAAAAATGTAGCGGAAGGCAAAGAACCGTTAAAGGTAAAAGACGTATTAACCGCAATGATTAAAGCGCACGAAATTCAAGGTGTATTAGCACTTGAAAATAGTTTTAACCGTGTCGGTCTCGATCACGTATTACTCGTAAAAATCGCATCAACTGCAGTCGTTACAGGTATGCTCGGAGGAACGCGTGAAGAAATTATTAACGCACTTTCTAATGCATGGATCGACAATGCAAGTTTACGTACGTACCGTCATGCACCAAACACAGGGTCACGTAAATCATGGGCAGCAGGAGATGCAACGAGTCGTGCAGTACGCTTAGCGACGATGGCATTAAAAGGCGAGATGGGATACAATACAGCGCTTTCAGCACCAGGATGGGGATTCCAAGACGTATTATTTGAAGGAAAAGAAGTAACACTTGCGCGTCCGCTTGATAGTTACGTAATGGAAAACGTATTGTTTAAAGTATCATTCCCAGCAGAGTTCCATGCGCAAACAGCAGCAGAAGCAGCGATTGAGTTACATCCAGAAGTAAAAGATCGTCTCGATGACATTGAAAAAATTACGATTCGTACACATGAATCAGCAATTCGTATTATCGATAAAAAAGGTCCACTTCATAACCCAGCAGACCGTGACCATGCAATGCAATATATCGTCGCAATCGGTTTAATTAAAGGGGATATCGTAGCGGAAGATTATGAAGATGATGTAGCAGCAATGCCAATTATTGACGAACTTCGTGAAAAAATGGTCATGGAAGAAGACGAGCAATATACAAAAGATTACTTAGATCCGGAAAAACGTTCAATCGCAAACGCGGTGAAAGTGTACTTCAAAGACGGTTCAAGTACAGAAGAGATTGCACGTGAATACCCACTTGGACACCGTCGTCGCCGTGAAGAAGCGATTCCAGAAGTTGTACAGAAGTTCAAAAACAACATTCGTACATGGTATGCGTCGAAAAAAGCAGATAAAATTGAAGAAGTATGCTTAGACCATGCAGCGTTAAAAGAAACGCCGGTTAACGAGTTTGTCGAATTATTTGTAAAATAAAAGGGGGAGACGATCCATGGGATGGATTATTGACGAACAGCCAACACAAGAAGCGTTAGCAAAACAGTTTCTTGAACAAATTCAGGCGCCTAAAATTTTGCAAATTCCAGGTGCTCACGATGCAATGGCCGCACTCGTTGCAAAACGAACAGGCTTTGAAGCATTGTACTTGTCAGGTGGAGCATACACAGCAAGTAAAGGAATTCCAGATCTCGGTATGATTACATCGACAGAAGTCGCCGATCGAGCGCGCGATTTAATCCGTGCAACCGGTTTGCCGACACTCGTTGATATAGATACAGGATTTGGTGGTACATTAAACGCAGCACGTACGGCTCGTGAAATGTATGAAGCAGGCGTCGCAGCAGTACAAATTGAAGATCAGAAACTTCCAAAAAAATGCGGACACTTGAACGGAAAAGAACTTGTCACAACAGAGGAAATGGCGCAAAAAATCCGTGCAATTAAAAAAGTTGCACCGTCTCTCGTCGTCGTTGCACGTACAGATGCGCGTGCGATTGAAGGATTGGAAGCTTCGATTGAGCGAGCAAAAGCGTATATCGAAGCAGGAGCAGAAGCAATTTTCCCTGAAGCATTACAGAAAGCAGAAGAGTTTGAACAATTCGCACGAGAAGTCGACGTACCGCTTCTAGCGAATATGACAGAATTCGGAAAAACACCGTACTATACGGCGGAAGAATTCGAAAAAATGGGATATGCAATGGTCATTTACCCAGTGACGTCAATGCGTGTCGCAGCAAAAGCGTATGAGCGTATTTTTACGATGATCAAAGAAAAAGGAACACAAAAAGAAGGTCTCGAAGATATGCAAACGCGTAGCGAATTGTACGAAACGATTAACCTCGAACAATTCGAAGCATTAGATGAAGATTTAGCAAAAACAGTATTAAATGACGATCAATAAGTAAAGGAATCGAACAGATCGTTTACACGTCGAACACTACAACGTACATACGTTGTAGTGTTTTTTTGTTTTTCATATTACAATGGAGGAAAAGGGAGAAGAAAAAGAATGCGCTTTGTAGATAGTCATATTCATTTTGATCAATATTCAAAACGAGAACGAGAGCGAATCGTTGCGCAATTAAGAAAGCAAAAGAGCGGTTTAATTGCAGTATCTACCGATTTTCAATCAAGTCAACAGACTATGACTCTTCAACAACAATATTCAGATGTCGTATTTTCAACAATCGGTTGGCATCCAGAGCAACGTCTTGCAACCGATGAAGAAAAAGAGGCAATGTACAAGTGGTTAGAACATAAAAAGTTTTACGCTGTTGGAGAAGTCGGTTTGCCGTATTATACACGTCAACAGAAAAAACTAGATGAAGCACGTTATCTCGAAGATGTAACGCAATGGATTCAATATGCTAGTCAACAATCGTTGCCCGTCGTTTTACATACGGTATATGAAGATGCGGAGACAATTTTACCGATTTTAGAACGGTATAATATTCAACGTGCCCAATTTCATTGGTTAAAAGCGGAAACGAAAATTATAGAACAGATCGTCTCCAACGGTTATATGATATCAGTAACGCCAGAAGTTGTTTACCGTCCGAAAATTCAAAAGATGTTGCCGTTTATCCCTTTAGATCAATTAATGGTTGAGACAGACGGACCTTGGCCATTTGAAGGTCCATTTACTAAAAAGCGAACTGAGCCACATTTTGTCCAATCGTCGATTGAATATATAGCGACAACTTACGATATGACGGTAAACGAAGTGAGTGAACAATTATTTCAAACGACGTGTGACTTTTTTCAACTTCCGGAGACGTTTAGAAAACGATAAAATGAAATAAAAGGATGAACGATATGAAACGTATAGAATCAAATCAAAATAGTCGAATCAAACAGTGGAAAAAGTTAGTGCAACAGAAAAAAGAACGTACAAAAACGAACCGTTACATCGTAGAAGGACAACATCTCGTCGAAGAAGCCCTTAAAAGTGGTCAAGTGGAAACGGTTATTGTAGCGGAACAGGTCGATTTTTCAGTGAATGTACAAGAGGTAGAAGTAATCGAAGTAACGGATTCTATTGCCCGAGAGTTAGCAGCAACTGAAACGTCTCAAATGGTATTTGCTTGTTGTATAAAAAAAGAACAACCGTTTTATGATGCAAAAGGGAAACGGTATTTGTTAATCGATGCAGTACAAGATCCAGGAAATGTCGGAACATTGATTCGAACAGCGGATGCTGCAGGCGTAGACGGTGTCGTCATAGGGAAAGGAAGTGCCGACATTTACAGCCCGAAAGTGTTACGTGCAGCACAAGGGAGTACATTTCACGTACCTTTATATGAAATGGAACTAGATGAGGCTTTTCAAACATTACAATGTTTACAAATTCCGATCTATGCAACCGGTTGGACTACGCAAGCGAAACCTTACAACGAAGTGTCGAAAGATGAAGGGTTTGCATTGATTGTCGGAAATGAAGGTAACGGCGTAGCTCCTTATTATATGGAACGAGCAGATGAAGTTATTTTCATTCCGATGTATGGACAAGCGGAGTCGTTAAATGTCGGAATCGCAGCGGGAATTGTACTTTTCCATTATCGAATGAAATGAAGTTGCCAAACAATTCAAACTCATGTATACTCGATGTGTAGAAAAAGCGAAGATGAGGGCTAGTACATTAATATCGTTTTCAAAAGGAAGAAATGCCACGGACTGAAAGCATTTCGAAAATGAATTAATCGAATTTTCACCCTCGGAGCTGCCACCGGGACCGATTCGTCGTAAAGGTGTGCCGGCACCGGACCGTTAACCGAATGAAGCGATTGTAGATTATACAATAATTAGGGTGGTACCGCGAATTGAACCTCGTCCCTTCTCGATAAGAGAAGCGATGAGGTTTTTTTGTGTACATATGAAAGGAAGGGAAAGCAATGGAACAAAAATTAAATGAACTGAAAGAACAGGCATTAGCAGAAATTAAAAGTGCACGTATTACGAAAGAATTAAATGATGTACGTGTTAAATATTTAGGAAAAAAAGGACCAATTACAGAGTTATTAAAAGGGATGGGGAAACTTCCGAAAGAAGAACGTCCGAAAATGGGACAACTCGTCAATGTCATTCGTCAAACGGTGACGGAACATTTAGAGGAGCGAAAAGAACGACTTGAAAACGAAGCATTAAATGCACAATTAGAAGAAGAAACATTAGATGTTACATTACCAGGACGACCTGTCCAAGTAGGAGGTCATCATCCGTTAACGCGTGTAGCAGAAGAAATTGAAGATATTTTCTTAAGTATGGGTTATGAAATTGTAGAAGGTCCAGAAGTTGAACAAGATTATTACAACTTCGAAGCGTTGAATTTACCACCAGATCACCCAGCGCGCGATATGCAAGATTCATTTTATATTTCAGAGGACGTTTTGTTACGTACACATACATCACCTGTACAAGCGCGTACGTTAGAGAAAACAAATGGCGCACCTGTCAAAATTATTTGTCCTGGAAAAGTATATCGTCGTGATTCAGACGATGCGACGCACTCACACCAATTTTCACAAATTGAAGGACTCGTCGTTGGTGAAAATATTCGAATGAGTGATTTAAAAGGAACATTAGACGTATTTGCGAAAAAAATGTTTGGTGAAGACCGTGAAATTCGTCTTCGTCCTAGTTTCTTCCCATTTACAGAGCCGTCTGTTGAAATGGACATTTCATGCTTTAAGTGTGGTGGAGAGGGATGTAACGTCTGTAAAGAGACAGGTTGGATTGAAATTTTAGGAGGCGGCATGGTACATCCAAACGTACTAGAACGCGCGGGATATGATTCAAAAACGATGACAGGATTTGCTTTCGGTATGGGACAAGAACGTATCGCAATGCTCCGTTACGGAATCGATGACATTCGGGACTTCTTTACAAACGATATCCGTTTCGTCGAACAATTCAATCGAACTGAACAATAAGGAGGAAAACGAATGTTAGTATCAACAAATTGGTTAAATGAATATGTTAAAATTGATGATCAAAATAAAGAACAATTAGCAGAAAAGATTACGCGCTCTGGAATTGAAGTAGACGGGATAATAAACCGTTCACACAATATGGAAAATGTTGTCGTCGGTCATGTGACGAGCTGTGAGAAGCACCCTAATGCAGACCGTTTAAATGTTTGTCAAGTAGATGTCGGAGGAGAAAAAACTGAACAAATTATTTGTGGTGCAGCAAATGTTGCCAAAGGGCAAAAAATTGTAGCGGCTTTACCAGGTGCTGTATTACCGGGTAACTTTAAAATCAAAAAAGCGAAAATGCGCGGTGAAGCATCAAATGGTATGATTTGTTCACTACAAGAGCTTGCAATTGAAGGAAAAGTTGTGCCAAAAGAGTTCGCAGACGGCATTTATGTATTACCAAATGAAGCTGAAGTAGGACAATCTGCTTTACCTTATATCGGATTAGACGATGTCGTGTACGATTTTGATTTAACGCCAAACCGTGGGGATGCGTTAAGTATGTTAGGTGTAGCGTATGAAGTTGCCGCTATTTTAGATCGTGATTTAACATTACCGAATCCAACATATGACGTAGTAGAAGATCAAGCTGAAAAGATGTTACAAGTACGTGTCGATGCGAAAGAAGAAACACCTCTTTATGCAGCGAAAGTTGTTCGAAACATTCAAGTCGGACCGTCGCCACAATGGATGCAAAATGTATTAATGGCAGCTGGCATTCGTCCGCATAATAATGTCGTCGACATTACGAACTTCGTTTTATTAGAGTACGGGCAACCGTTACATGCATTTGATTATGACCGAATCGGTTCAAATGAAATTGTCGTTCGTCTTGCAAAAGAAGGAGAAACGATTCAAACGTTAGATGATGAAATGCGCACACTGACAACAGAAGATATTGTCATTACAAACGGTAAAGAACCAATTGCAGTAGCAGGTGTTATGGGTGGTGCTCATTCAGAAGTAACGGATGAAACGACAACTGTTGTCATTGAAGCGGCATACTTTAAACCAATTAATGTTCGCCGTACGTCGAGCCGTCTCGGCTTACGAAGTGACTCGAGTGCACGATTTGAAAAAGGGGTCGACCCGAATCGTGTATTAGAAGCTGCCGATCGAGCAGTTCAATTACTTCAGCAATATGCAAATGGCGAAGTGTTAGACGGTACAGTGCTCTATGATGAACTCGATAAAACACCGAAAACGATTATCGTCTCTCCCGATTCAGTGAGTCAACGTCTCGGGGTTAAAATTCCACTATCGACGATGGAAGATATTTTACGCCGTCTACGTATTCCATACGAAGCGAAAAATGCTTTACTTGTCATTGAAGCGCCGACGCGTCGTCAAGATTTGAAAATTGAAGAAGATATCGTTGAAGAAATTGCACGTATGTATGGATATGATAACATTCCGTTAACATTGCCAGTGACTGAAACGACACCGGGTCGTTTAACGCCATATCAAGAAAAACGTCGTATCGTTCGTCGTTATTTAGAAGGTGCAGGTCTTTACCAAGCAGTGACGTATTCGCTCGTCTCTGAAAAAAATGCGAAACGTTTTGCATTACAAACAGACGATTGGACACAATTAATGATGCCGATGAGTACAGAACATAGTACACTTCGTCAAAGTTTAATTCCGAGTTTATTACAAGTCGTTTCGTATAATGTGGCCCGTCGAAATACAGACGTTGCAATGTATGAAACATCGTCGGTCTATATCGGAAAAGAAGAAGACGGTTTACCGAAAGAAGTAGAGCGTCTCGCAGCGGTATTCACAGGTCAGTGGGTACAACATGAGTGGCAAAAAGAAACGAAAGAAGTAGATTTCTTCGTCGTTAAAGGAATAGTTGAAGGACTGTTTGCGCGTCTCGGTTTAACAGAACGAATCACATACGAACGTCTCGTTATAGAAGATATGCATCCAGGTCGTACAGCTCAAGTTGTATTAGATGGCAAACAAGTTGGATTCATCGGAGAAGTTCATCCGCTTGTCGAGAAAGAATTTGACGTGCCGAAAACATACGTATTTGAATTAGACTTACACACGATTTTGAATACAAGTGCAACCGCGCTTCAATATCGTTCGATTTCAAAATATCCGAAAATTACACGTGACGTTGCACTCGTTATCGATCGAGAAACTTCTGCTGCAACGATTAAAGAAACGATTTTACAAGCGGGAAAACCGTTATTACGCGACGTTCATATTTTTGATTTATATGAAGGAGAGCATATTGAAGACGGTAAAAAGTCCGTGGCGTATTCGCTCACATATTTCGACCCGACACGTACTTTAACAGATGAAGAAGTCGTGAAAGTACACGATCGTGTACTCGAAGTATTAAAAGAAAAAGTAGGCGCAATCGTTCGCGATTCATAATTTAAAAAGGCTTGAGCATCTCGCTCAAGCCTTTTTAAATTATAAAACGATCAGGTATTAAAAATAATGCGCAAGTTTCATCGCTTTTTGCGTATTTGCAAAGTGCCATTTTGAAATGGAACGTAATGAAGAAGTACCTTTTCGTTTTAAAATTTGTGCGGCCACTTCGTCTACTTTTCGACTAGCTCCTTTCGGGAGTGTTACACCGATCGTTTCACTGAGTCTTTCCATTTCTTGAATGAAGGCGACTCGAGCTAATATCGAAGCTGCTGCGACTGCTAGGTGGACGGATTCTGCTTGTGTAGCAAAATGAACGTTATTTCGTACGACATCTGGCATATCTTTTAAGTAGTTGAAGTACGTTGAACGTTGAGCAAATTGGTCGATTAAAATAAATGGTGTTGTCTGCAGTTGTTCACAGACGTTACGCAACGCTCGATTGTGTAAAATGGCTTTCATTTTTCCTTGTGACATTGGCTCTTGTTGCCACGTATTGTACGTTTCGTTATCGAGTATTTGGACGTCATACGTCGTCACACGTTGAATAGATGGTGCGAGTTTTATCATTTGTTCATCAGATAGTTGCTTTGAATCACGAACGCCGAGTGTTCGTAAAAATTCAATTTGATCTTCTTTTACGAAACAAGCAGCGACCGTAATTGGCCCGAAGTAATCTCCTGTACCTGTTTCATCTGAACCGAGTACAGACATCGTACTAATTGTTGGTGGCAACGGATCACCTTTCGAATGGGAAATTTTTGTCTCGGTCGGTTTGGAGTGGAAATATTGCGAGCCGACTTGCGCTGCATTTTTTCCTTGAAACAAAATTTTACCAGAACGATAAACGGTAATTGAAATATGATCTTTTTTTGCAGCAAATACAATACCGGGTCCTTTTCGTTCAACTTGATACGGTTTAAGTTGTGTAATCAATTGATTCGTTTCGTCTTTTGTTGCAACATGTACGAAATGTGTCATGAGTAAAATCCTTTCTCTTTCAGCGCACATTAGCTCAAAGTGGCATCGGGTGCGCCAAATATGATAAAATTAAATATACGACTACAAAACTCGAAATGGATAGAGTTCAACGTATAATAACGATAAACTGTGAGGAGGTCAATAGTTGGCGAGCGAAGGAAAGACGAGAGTAACCGTCGAAATTTATGGTCAAACATACGTCATGGTAGGACCCGAATCACGTGAACATATGAAAGAAGTAGCTCGTATCGTTGATCAAACGATGCGTGAAATAAAAGAAAAAAGTCCAACATTAGATATGACGCGAATTGCTGTATTGACAGCATTGAATAGCGTCAATGATCGATTGAAAGTAGAAAGTGAACGAGAGAAAGAAAAGTGAGGGCTTGATATGAATATTAAAGTGATGATTCAAACATTAGAAAAAATAGCACTTTATTTAGAATTAATCGGGAGTAATCCTTTTAAAATTCAAGCTTACCGTCGAGCAGCTGAAACGTTAGAGCGAGATGGACGTAGTTTAAATGAAATGGATAATTTATTTGAGCTGAAAGGAATCGGAAAAAGTACCGGTGACGTGTTACGCGATTTGATAGAGAACGGCGAGTCACAGCTATTGAAGCAATTAGAAGAAGAAGTACCGCATGGACTCATTGAATTATTACAAGTTCCAGGACTCGGCGGGAAGCGAATTGCAACTTTATATAAAGCGTTAAACATTGATTCGTTAACGGCTTTGTATGAAGCATGTGAGCGAAACGAAGTGAGCGCTTTACGAGGTTTCGGTAAAAAAACAGAAGAAAATTATATGAAAGCGATCGAATCATTACGCGAACGTATCGATCGACATCCGTATTGGACGTTAGAAAAAATTGTTTCAAAGATTACGTCAGTTTTATCGTCTATTTCAGAAATTACTCGTTTTGAAGTTGCAGGAAGCTTTCGTCGAAAAGAAGAGACGAGTAGTGATTTAGATTTTATCGTGGCGACAGATGAACCATTTATTGTAACAGAGCAAATAAAAGGTAAACTTCCGATTGAATCAATTATCGGGTCAGGAGAGACGAAATTTTCATTTACGATGCGAGCACCACAGTTATTGGATGTAGATTTCCGTTTTGTGACAGCGGAACAATTTGCAACCGCACTTCACCATTTTACAGGATCAAAGCATCATAACGTGCGCATGCGTCAAATCGCCAAAAGTCGAAATGAAAAAATAAGTGAATACGGTGTCGAAACGAAAGACGGTAAGCGTAAAACGTTCGAAACAGAAGAACAATTTTTCGCTCATTTTCAATTGCCTTATATTCCACCTGCGATACGTCAAGACGGAACAGAAGTCGATCGGATGAACGAATGGACATCGATTATTCAACGAGAACATATTCAAAGTGATTTGCATATGCATACGACGTGGTCAGATGGTGCATATTCTATTGAAGAAATGGGAGAGGCATTGCGTCAACAAGGGTATACGCACGGTGTCATTACGGATCATTCCAACCATTTAAAAGTAGCGAACGGTTTAAGTCCAGAACGATTACAACGTCAAATTGAAGAAGTCCGTCGCGCCAACGAAAAGTGGGATGACTTTACATTATATATCGGAACGGAAATGGACATTTTAGCAGATGGTACATTAGATTACGATAATACACTTTTAGCACAACTCGACTTTATCATCGCTTCTATCCATACGAATTTTGAACAGACAGAAGATGAAATTATGCATCGCTTAGAAGCGGCTTGTCGAAATCAATATGTTGATTTAATAGCGCATCCAACCGGAAGGGTTGTAGGGAGAAGAAATCCTTATGCGATCGATATCGATCGTTTTTTACGATTAGCAAAAGAAACGAATACAATTGTTGAGTTAAATGCTAATCCGTATCGTTTTGATTTATCTGTGGAACATTTAAAACGAGCTGTCGCATTAGAAGTACCGATTGCGATTAATACGGATGCACACGACATCAATCATCTCTCTTATATGTCACTCGGTGTAGCATATGCACAAAAAGCTTGGGTGCCTAAAGATCTCGTCGTAAATACGTGGAGTGAGCAACAGTTTAGGCAATATATTGCGAATAAAAGAAAGGACGTGTAAGACTTGGACCGCCATGTCTTTCAAACTTTAGAATTTGATAAAGTGATCGAGCGTGTGACAAAACATTGTGCAACACAAATCGGTCGTGAACAGTTACAACAATTAACACCATCTACAAACATCGAAGAAGTTCGTTTCCGACTTCATGAAATGGACGAAGCATTAGCCATTTTACGAGTCCGTGCATCTGTGCCACTCGGCGGTATTTTTGATATTCGTCCTCATGCAAAACGAGCAAAAATAGGAAGTATGCTTGAAGCGATGGAGCTGGTCGAAATCGCAAATACGATACGAGCAAGTTTACGTTTACGTCAATTTTTAGAACAAATTGAAGAAGAGGAAGAAATTGAAATTCCTTTATTTCTTGCCAAAAAAGATGCTTTTCCAATCGTAACGCAAATCGAACACGATATTAAACATGCCATCGACGAAAACGGAAAAGTGTTAGACAGTGCCTCTAGTGCGTTACGCTCAGTTCGTCAAAGTTTAAAAACGAAAGAGTCGCGTGTACGCGAACGTTTAGATAGTTATACGAAAAGCCGCGCTAAAATGTTGTCGGATACGTTAGTCACGATTCGAAACGATCGATACGTATTACCTGTAAAAGCCGAGTATCGTTCTTCTTTCGGAGGCATCGTTCACGATACATCGGCTTCAGGACAGACGTTATTTATCGAACCGAATGCCGTCGTCCAAGACAACAATGACATACGAGCACTTAAGCTAAAAGAACGAGAAGAAATTGAGAAAATTTTATGGCAGTTAACAGGAGAAGTACAAAAAGAAGCTGATGCGCTTTATACGTTAACGGAACAATTAGCGCAAATCGATATGATTGTAGCGAAAGCACGTTACGGTACCGCGAACCGTTATACGAAACCAGAAGTGAACGATCGAGGATACATTCGACTGGCCTCCGCGCATCACCCTCTCATTCCGAGAGAAGAAGCTGTACGGAATACGATTGAATTCGGAGACGAGATTACGACAATCGTTATTACTGGACCGAATACAGGAGGTAAGACCGTCACATTAAAAACAGTCGGTCTAGCAGTGTTAATGGCACAGTCTGGATTGCCGATTCCCGCGTTAGACGGATCCGAAATTGCTGTTTTCGATCACGTATTTGCAGATATCGGAGATGAACAATCGATTGAACAAAGTTTAAGTACGTTTTCGAGCCATATGGTGAATATCGTCAACATTTTACAACATTACACAGAACGTTCATTGTTATTATTTGACGAACTCGGATCCGGAACAGATCCACAAGAAGGAGCCGCTTTAGCGATTTCGATATTAGACGAAGTGCACGGTACCGGAGCGCGTGTCATGGCGACGACTCACTATCCTGAACTGAAAGCATATAGTTACAATCGACCAGGTGTAATCAATGCTAGCGTCGAATTTGATATTGATACACTAAGTCCGACGTACCGATTATTAATTGGTGTACCTGGACGTAGTAATGCGTTTGAAATTTCTCAACGGCTCGGTTTGCCGACAGAAATTATTGAACGTGCACGAACGTTTACAGGGACAGATTCTGGGGAAGTCAATGAAATGATTGCATCTCTTGAAACGAGTCGCATCCAAGCAGAAGAGCAAGAGAAAGCGACAGAAGTATTATTACAAGAAGCGAGTGAACTGCGAGCACAACTTGATGAGCAACTTCGTCAATATGAAGAAGAAAAAGAAAGATTGAAAGAAAAAGCAAAAGAAAAAGCGAACCGAATCGTCGAAAAAGCGAAAAAAGAAGCAGCCGATGTCATGGAAGAGTTACGCTTCATGCGAGAGTATGCTAAAACTGAAATTAAAGATCATGAATTAATTGAAATTCAAAAAAGACTTGAAAATGTAACACCTGAAAAAGACTGGCGTAAAGTAAAACAACCGGTAGAACAACCGAAACGACCACTCCAAGAAGGTGATGAAGTCATCGTCGTCGACTTCGATCAACGCGGTACATTGTTAGAGAAACAAAAAGATGAATGGATTGTTCAAGTCGGAATGTTAAAATTGAACGTTTCAGAAGATCGCTTACAGTTAACAAAACCGAAAAAAGAACCGAAAGTACGTGCGACATCGACTTTACATCGAAGGGGTCCAGCGGTCTCAACAGAATTAGATTTACGAGGAGAACGGTATGATGCTGCACTTCGTCGTACAGAAAAATATTTAGACGATGCATTACTTGCGAATCATCGTCAAGTATCGATTATTCATGGAAAAGGAACGGGCGCACTTCAAAAAGGTGTACAAAGCTATTTGAAGACGCATTCTCGCGTAGAACAATTTCGTTACGGTACTCCGAGCGAAGGTGGATTCGGTGTCACAATTGTAAAGTTAAAATAGTTGCACAATCGTTTTAAAAATGTAACGATAGAATCGCTTTCGTTTTGTATAGAAACCATTGTGTAGATAATATTTGAAAATATCACAAAGTAAAAGAAAATGAAGCAACTTACTATCCCCTAGGGGTATATTTATGATATACTCCACGTAGAGTTTTAATTTCAAAGGAGGAATTTAACAATGTCATTAATTATTGATGCAACAGACGCAACATTCCAAGAAGAAATCGCAGAAGGTACAGTACTCGTTGACTTTTGGGCACCTTGGTGTGGACCATGTAAAATGATCGGACCGGTACTTGAAGAAGTAGCGAACGAAGTAGAAGGTAAAGCAAAAGTTGTAAAAGTTAACGTAGACGATAACCAACAAACAGCAGCAGCATTCGGTGTTATGTCAATTCCAACACTTATCGTATTCAAAGACGGAGAAGCTGTAGATAAAGCAGTTGGTTTCAATCCGAAAGAAGCACTCGTAGAATTAATCGAAAAACACGCATAATTCGAGCGAGCAACTGTCTATCACTTTAGTGATAGACAGTTTTTTTATTTAATGGTTCTATAATATATGTTGGGGTTTTCACACAAATCCTTCGGATTTGCATGCAAGACATGAAGCTCGCTATCAAGTTCCCAAGCAAGTTTTCTCGGGAACTTGCTTGAGTGATTTTCAGAGCTCGCAATTCCGCAGGCGTCCGCAAATCTGTACGGAATTGTGCGCATAAAAAAACGTACGTCTCCTTGTTTTACTATATACTTTGATTGACTAGAAAAAAGTATCAAACAGGAGGCGTACGCTATGAACAAGTATAAAGTAACTTACCCGGGATTGGAAGACATGATTATTACAAAAGAAGAACTAGTTGAGGGTACCTATCACATTCATTTAG
>JASLJC010000007.1 GCA_030152585.1 Savagea sp.
TGCAGTAGCTGTATATGTTTGGTCTTCGTATCCATCTGCTGAGATCGTATACTCTTTGCCAACTTCTAACTTATACTTGCCATCTGCTGCTTGTACTTCTTTTCCTTCTGAATCTTTAACAGTGAATGTAATATTATTAGCTTCTGTTAATTCTACATCTACTGTTGTTGCTGATTCTTGTACTAAAGTAATTTCTTTTTCAGTTTCTTCTGCAGTAGCTGTATATGTTTGGTCTTCGTATCCATCTGCTGAGATCGTATACTCTTTGCCAACTTCTAACTTATACTTGCCATCTGCTGCTTGTACTTCTTTTCCTTCTGAATCTTTAACAGTGAATGTAACATTATTAGCTTCTGTTAATTCTACATCTACTGTTGTTGTTTCTGGTTTTTCGGTATCGCCTGCAACTGTTGGTTTTTTACCTTTAACACCTTCGATAGTAGCTGCTGCTGCTTTGTTTGCTTTGTTATCTTTGATGTAGAATGAGTTACCTTCAGTGTATACTACTTCTACTTCGCTCATAATTGTATCTTTATCGAATACAACATCGTCGAACGCTACTTTCACTACATTTTTATCTGCAGTTGTTGCAATCGATTTACCTGTTGCATTGTTAGCTGCATTGTTTACAGAGAATAATGTAGCAATTGAGTTTTTATCTCCATGGAATTCTACATTTTCAGAGAACGTTGCGAATACTTCATTGTCTTTCGCTTTCGTTGATCCGTTTTCTGTAGCAACTCCTAAAATAACTGGTGCTGCATTATCTTCGTATTTTTTGAGGTCTTCTGCTGAAGCTGTACCGTAAGCAATTTTTGGTTGACCTTTATCAGCAGTTAATTTAATTTTTGCGTTTTCAACTTTGCTTCCCGCACTTGTGAATGAGTCATCTTTAATTTCGATTTCGAATAAATCTTTATCGAATCCTGTTGGGAATGCTGTATCGTCTTCAGCAGTAATTGTTAATACGTTACCACTTACGCTTGCATTTAATTGGTTTTCACCATTTAAAGTAACAGCTGCGAAGTTACCATTTTTGTATGTTTCAAATCCTGAAACGTAAATATCATTTTCTGAAATGTCGCTAATATCTTCTTTGAAGACAACTTCCATTTCAGTTGCTGATACTAAGTTCACTTTGTCGACAGCTGGTGCTGTTACAGATACACCGTTAAATGTCGTTTTAAGTTTTGACTGGTTCACTTTGTTTGTACCTTCAGTGAATGCGTCTGTATGAACTGTTTTTGCAGCAATTTCAAGTTTATATGATACGTCTGCTTCTGGTTTGAATGATACTGTACCGTCTTTGAATACAGATTTGACGTCTTCGATTACAACTGTTTTACCTGTTGAATCTCCACCGTATACTTTAATTTCAGCATTTGAATCAAGTTTGTATACATCTGTACCGTCTTGAATTTCAATGTTGTTACCCCATTTTTCGATTTGTGGACGTTGGTCGAATGTAAGGAGTAAGTCTGCTTGACGTTTGTTTTTCGGACTAGCAACGAGTTCAGCGTCTACTGCTTTGATCTCGATGTTGTCTTGTGCTTCTGCTTTTGCTTCTGTTACAGCTTCATTTGAAGCGTTCGGGAAGACAGCGTTTGTCGCTAAGTTTGCTGGCACGTCAAGTTTATATGTTACGTCGCCTTCTAATTTGTTATCTGTATCTGATGTGAACGTTACACGTAATGTGTTGCTATGTGGTTGTGTTACTTTCGCATTTTTTAAAGCAACTGTTTTACCTGTTGAAGTTTTCACTTCTAATTGGTTAATGTTGAACGTTCCTGCAACGATATCTTTATCGAAGACAACGTCAAATGTATCTTTGTTCACGATACGAGCAGATGATACTGCTGGTTTCGCTTCATCAACAGATGGTGTGTCGATCGTAATTGTACGGTCGTCATCTGATAATTTTTTGTTGTCGTCTGTTTTTACATCTTCTTCTACTTTTAACTTGTACGTTTTACCTGCTAAAAGTTGTGATTTGTTTTTGTTTTTACCTTCTGCTTTTGAAGCTAATGTGAATTCTACTTCGTCTTTAGTCGTTGCGTCTACCCATTTCCCTTTATCTTTCGTATCATTTAAGAAATCAGTATCGAGGTAATCTTTTAACGCACCTAATTTTTTACCACCTTCGTCATATACTGTGTAGTATTTGATGTCGAGTGCTGATGACTTCATTTTTTCGCCGAAGTCTACGAAGATTTTGTCTGCTACTGCTGACACTTCGAATTCTGGACGTTCTGCACCTTCTTTTAATACTGTTGGACCGTATGAATGTACAACGTCTGCTACTTTATTGTCTTTACCATCTAAAAGTGCAACTGAGTATTTTTTACCTGACTCAAATTCACCTTTGTTCATAACAACTTTAGCTGTTTTACGATCTTTAGAGAATGTAATCGTTTTTGATTGGAGTACGTTCTCATCATCTACTTTAGAATGTGCTGTTTTACCTTCTAAGTAAACGACGAAGTATTTACCGTTTTTCTCTGCTTCACGTACGAAGTCTTTATCGATTGCTTTACCGAATTCAACTTCAACTGTTGTATCGTTAATTGCCTTAACAGATGTAATACCGTCTGTTGCTGGTACTTCTGGTTCTTCTGGTTTACCGTCAAGTGTTTCTGCACGGTACATGAAGAGTGCGAACTCACCACGTGTTAAGTTAGCGTTTGGTAAGAATGTATCTTCTGTTTTACCGAGTGTAATACCGTTTTCGTAAAGGTTTGAAACGTATTTCATCCAGTTTTTGTTTACGTCTGTGAATGGTGCATCTTTGTCAGATGTTAATTCGTATGCGTTTGAAAGCATTTTTGCCATTTCTTGACGTGTGATGAGATCGTCTGGGCTGAATTTGCCGAGACCTTTACCGCTTGCGATACCTTCTGCTACGACTGCGTTAACTGCGCCTTTTACGCGGTTGTTTAAGTCTGAGAAGTTTTGATCTTCAGCGTTCTCTGTGTCTAATTTGAGTGCACGTGCGATGAATACCGCTGCGTCACCACGTTTAATGTTAAGGTCTGTACCGAATTTGTTACCTGGCATACCTTCTGTAATACCTTGTTCTACGAGGTAGTTTACTGCTTCCTCATAGTTTTTGTTTACGTCTACGAAATCGCTCGCAGCGCTTGCCGCTACTGGAGCTACTGCTGTTGCTACTAAAGTAGCTGTTGCAGCTGTTGCTACAAATTTTTTGTAAGCTTTTGGTTGATGTGTCATTGTGTAGAATTCCTCCCTATTTGTTCTTAAAAATGCCTAAGGTCAATTGTATATGATGTATTGACAATTGTACAGTTTAAATTATACCAACACCTGCTGAAATAGTCCACTAATGTGGATAAAACGCGGACGTCGGTTCTTTGGCATTTAAACTTAACCCCATTATAGCAAAGTTTTTTACAAATTCAACTAACTTGACGATTTCATTTGTGTAACAAACATTTCAATATCGAAACATTCGTCATCTCCTTGCCATAATACGTGTTACGTGTGACGTGCAACACTTGGAAACGGTCGGTGTTTTGAATCTCCGAGCGTGTAGACGTTAAAGCCTGCTGCTTCCCAAGCCGTTCGGTCGATACAATTTTTCGTATCGATCACATTGCGTCCGTTCACACGGTCTTTAATTGTCTCTGGGTCGAGGTGTGCAAACTCGTCGTGGTTCGTCACGATGACAAGTACACTCGCCCCTTCAATACTATTATCGAACGATTGTGTCTGTTGTTTAATTTGATTCGTTTGAATGTGCGGGTCGTATGCTTTCACTTCGAGTCCGCGTGCTTCCATTTCTTGAATGACATCGAGTGACGGACTTTCACGCATGTCGTCGATATTTCCTTTAAACGCTAAGCCGAGTAATGCGACATGTCCTTCCGCTTTACGTGCAACTTCTTCTGTTCGCATCGCCGTGTACGCTGGCATGCCGTCGTTCGTTTGACGCGACAGATGAATGAGGCGCGCTAAGTTCGGATTCAACTCGACTAAAAACCACGGGTCGACGGCGATACAATGTCCACCGACACCGGGACCCGGTTGGTGAATGTTCACACGTGGGTGATAGTTCGCGAGTTCAATCGCTTCCCAAATGTCCACGCCGATCGTATCGGCAATCCGTGCAAGTTCGTTCGCTAAAGCGATATTGACGTCGCGGTACGTATTTTCCATTACTTTGACGAGTTCGGCTGTCGTCGCGTCGGTTTCGTGTAATGTACCTTTGACGAACGAACGGTATAAGTCTGACGTTTGGCGCGCTGCTTCCATCCCGACACCGCCGATAATGCGGTCGTTCGTGACGAGTTCTTCGAATGCTTTCCCGGGAATGACGCGTTCAGGTGAATGCGAGACGAATACTTCTTCACCGATTACGAGTCCTGTTTTTTCAATTTCAGGCACGACGACGTCGACAACGGTGCGCGGGGGTACGGTTGATTCGAGAATAATTAAATTCCCTTCCTTTATATAAGGGATTAATGAACGAGCTGCTGAACGAATATGTTCGACGTTTGCCGTTTTATCTTCACGAATCGGAGACGGTACGGCGATAATGTACACATCGGATGAGACCGGTGTCGTCGATACAGTAAACATTTCGTCATCGAATGCTTTTTTGAGACGTTCAGGTAATTCGTTTTCTTCAATGTGTAGTCGTTGCGCTTGAATGTGACGGACGACCTCTTCGTTAATGTCCACACCGTGTACGCGGTGACCGTGGTTGGCAAACATGACGGCTGTCGGAAGTCCGATATAGCCGAGACCGAGAATACAAATCGTTTTTTTATTCATAGTTAACTCCTTTTTTCATTTCGTCATTTTTGAAATATAATACGTATTAAAAAGCGAGGTAAGTTGAGTTGACGCTTCCACCGACTCGGATTCGTTATGAGACGGTACAACCATTCGGTTCCTGTTTTTCGGAACAAGGCGGGGGCACGTTTCACTGTACCTGAAAAAACGTCGAAACTTCCACCGACCCCTTGAAAGACGAGTACATTCGATAGTCGGTTCATATGACGTTCAATCCATAGTTCTTGTTTCGGGCTGCCGAGTGCGACAAATAACAATTTCGCACCACTTGCTTCAATTTGAGAGACGATTTTTTCTTCGTCTTGCTCGTAGCCATCTGTACTGCCGGCAATCGTAATACCCGGATACGTCCGTTCGATGTTCGCTTTCGCTTTGTCGAGCACTTGTCGTTTGGCACCGTACATGTAAATCGGGTAGTCGTTGTCGCGTGCAAATTCGAGTAAGCGCGCCATCATGTCGACACCGGTTACACGTTCGGTAATCGCTCCCTTTTTAAGTTTCGATGCGAGGATGATCCCGATACCGTCTGCGATTTGGAACGTCGACGTATTAATGAGTCGCTTTAATGTGTCGTTCGTTTGAGCGGTCATTACTTTTTCAGGATTGACTGCGATAATCGTCGACTGTTCGTTACGTTCCATTCGTTGTTCGAGTGATGCAATAATGCCTTCGTATGTAAGGGGGGAAACATCGACGCCTAAATACGTTTCTTTCACGATTTACACCTCACTTTGCTGATCCTTCTTCGTACTTCGTATTCCGGAAGGGGAAATATAGTAGAACACTTTTACTATTTCTAATTGTATAATTATATCAGAATTCAAAGGAAGTTGCATCGCTTACTGAAACAATGATAGAATTTACGCAGTATGCTTACAATTGATTATAAGGAGGAAGAACGTCTTGAAAATAGTTCTTTCAGGATTTTACGGTCTCGGGAATACGGGAGACGAAGCGATTCTTCAAGCGATCGTCGACAATTTGAAAGAAGAATTGAACGAACCCGACATTACCGTCTTTTCGTTATCGCCAGAAGAAACAGCGAAGCAACACGACGTCCAATCTGTTTACCGCGGATGGCGTCATGCCAATAAAGAAAAAATAAAAGCGTTAAAAGAAGCCGATTTACTCATATCGGGTGGAGGCGGTTTACTACAAGATACGTATCCGACGAAGTTTTTGTTCGGTCCGCTACCGTATTATTTACTCATCGTTTTACTCGGGAAGTTGACGAAAACGAAAGTCATGTTTTTCTCTCAAGGGATCGGTCCAGTTACGAGCCGGTGGGGGAAGTTTCTCATGTGGGCGCTCGCAAATCGTGCTGACTTCATTACAGTGCGGGATGAAGCGTCGAAACAACTTTTGCATGAGCTCGGTGTGACAAAACCGGAAACAGTCGTCACAGCCGATATCGTTTTTGCGTTTCGACCAGAAGAAGAAACGAAAGCGTATGACTCGCTTCCTTTAAAAGGAGACGAGCGCATCATAGCAGTCGCTCCGCGTCCGTGGTTTGAACACGAAGAAGCGTATATCGAAAAACTCGCATGGACGCTCGACCGTTTAATCGAAGAACGAGACGTTACCCCGGTCTTCGTGCCGATGGAACCCCCTTACGACTCGAATACGTCACGTGAAGTGATGAAACGAATGACGCATCACGATCGTGTGCATTTACTCGGTGAACAGTTTACGCCGAATGAATTGTTTAACTTTATACGGGTGAGCGATTTGACGATCGGTTTACGTTTACATGCGCTCATTTTTGCCGCATTGTCACATGTACCTCATATCGGCTTAAGTTATGACCCGAAAGTCGAAAGCTTCTTGAAACGTTCGGGAATGTGGGAGTATTCGTTCCCGCTCGGTCAATTTACGAAAGAACAGTTACTCGAACAAGCGTTATACGTACTCGACCATGAAGAAGAGATGAAAGCAATGCTCGCTCCAAATGTCGACGTCTTACGAAAAGAAGCGATGCGCAATATCGATTTATTACGAGAACAGTTTTTGAATGGAGGAAGAGGATAAGTGAATATTTTATTAGCGACAGCTTATGATTACCCTCATTTAGGGGGATTAAGCGTCCATTTAACGACATTAAAAGCCGGATTAGAATCACGCGGTCATACGGTGAAAATTATTTCGTTTTCAGACGTGCCGAAATGGAAACGGGACTTCATCGTCCGTGGACCTGCTTTTTTATTAAACAAGGTGAAGCAAGGTGCAGGGTACGTCTGGACACTCGAGCGCCGAAAAGAAGCACTCGCTGCACTCATTCAAGAAGAGACGAAAAACAATACGTACGATATTATTAACGCACAAGATGCGTTTACGACACTTGCTGCACTCGAGTCCGACGTTCCGGTAGCGAGCACGGTACACGGGTATTTGACATTCGAAGGTATCTCGAAAGGGACAGTTATCGAAGGGTCGAAAGAAGCAGACTATTTAATGGAAGTCGAACGTCGCTCATACGCGGCGACACGCGAAATTATTACGGTTGATACACGGATTAAAGAATATATTGAAGACGAAACAGGCGTCGTCGGACATATGATCAAAAACTTCATCGATACGGAATCGTTTAAACCTGAAATCGAGCGTCGCGCAGAGTTCCGAGACAAGTACGGATTTGCCGAAGACGATTTCATTTATTTCGTACCGCGTCGTCTCACGAAGAAAAATGGTGTTATCTATCCGATTTTATCACTACCCCAAGTGTTAGCGAAAAATCCGAAAGCACACGTCGTCTTCGCCGGTACAGGAGAGATGGCCGATGAGATGAAAGCAAAAGCCGCATCACTCGGTATTCAAGACCGCGTCACACTCGTCGGAGCAGTTGATCACGACGTCATGGTCGAATATTACGCTTTAGCGAACGTCGCACTCGTACCGTCGATTTATTCCGCAGGAGTCGAAGAAGCGACTTCAATTTCAGCACTCGAAGCGATGGGTTCTGGTGTGCCGCTCGTTGCATGTGCTGTCGGTGGCTTAAAAGAAATTGTAAATGACGGAGAAGACGGCATTCTCGTAGAAGAACGAAATGTTGACGACTTAGCACGAGGTATGATCGAGTTAATGGAAGACGAACAAAAAGGCGCAGCACTTGCTCAAACGGCACGCCAAAAAATTGTCGACGATTATTCTCATTTTGCAGCAGCTGAAAAATACGAAGCGATTTATCGAAAAGCACTCGAACAATAACGAAAGGCTCGCTGTTTTGAACGCGAGCCTCTTTTTCACGAAAAATTGAAGCGATCGAGAGGTTACGACATGAGTAAAAATTTGAAAAAAGCAGCATTGTGGACGACGTTGCTTGCGATAATATTGAAATTTGCAGGGTTTATTCGAGAGGCGATTATTTCAAAAGAGTTCGGTGCATCTCAAGAAACGGATGCTTACTTTCTCGCATTCGGATTCATTACGTTAGTCATTGCGATGATTTCTACCGGTTTTAACAACGTCTTTTTGCCGATGTACGTCAAAGAGCGGCGCGACTTCCCTGAAAAAGGGGACAAAAACGCCAACGCTTTATTAAACTGGACGATTCTTATTTTCATCGGACTGAGCGCACTCGGTGTTCGGTATGCGTATGCGTTCGTTCCGTTGATTTACGGGCGGATGGATGCGGTTACTGAACGATTAGCAGTCGAAATGACCGAGTACTTTTTCTTATTTCTCGTCATGATTGCACTCAGTGGACTATTTGATTCGTATTTACAGTCCCGCCGTATTTTCGTACCGAGCCAAGTTGCCAAATTGCTCGCGACATTAATGGGTGCTGTATTTGCATTACTCTTTAGTGAACAGTGGGGAATTTTTTCGCTCGTGTACGGCTTTTTATTCGGAACTGTACTCGGTGTGATGATTCAACTTACCGCTCTTATTAAGAGCGATTACAAATGGAAGCCCGACTTCCGTATGGACGAAGCGTTTCGGATGACGTTTATCGCACTGATCATTCCGTCACTGCTCAATTCAGTCGTCGGACAAGTGAACTTATTCGTCAACCGCTTTTTCGCGAGCGGAACAGAAACAGCTGCAGTAACGTATTTAAACAACGCTTCCCTCATTACGAGTATTCCGAATGCGATTTATGCGACGACGCTTGTGGCGATTATTTTTACGTTAATGAGCGAACAGACGAACGACGTAGCGAAGTTTCGCGAAACGGTTTTTCGTGGACTTGAAATTTCACTCGTAACACTCGTTCCGATGGCGGTTGGCTTATTGTTTGTCGGAGATTTCGTCATTCAGTTCATTTACGAGCGTGGCCAATTTACCGCACAAGATACCGCCAATACTCATATTGCGTTACTCTTTTATTTACCGATTATTATTTTCCAAGGCATGCAGTTAATTTTGTCGAAGTCGATGTATGCGCGCGGAAAAACGGCAGTCGTCTTTCGAATTAGTGTGACGACAATTGCAATCAATATTTTCATGAACTGGTTACTCGTCGATCGGTACGGTTATCCTGCACTGGCGATGAGTGCATCTGTCGTGAGCGTCTACTTTTTCACCGTCTCCCTCCTCGTCGTCTACAAAGACCTCGGTTGGTCGGAGTTACGCCGTGTTGGAAAGATGGCCGTACGTATCGTTTTACCTGCGTTCATTATGGGCTTTTTCGTTTGGGGAACGCGATTTGTCGTCTCAGCTGACAACTGGCATCCACTCGTTGCATTAAGTTTACTCATTCCGGTCGGCGTCGTCTTTTATACGATAAGTCTCCGGCTCTTTTACCGCGAAGGATTCGATCGACTTTTACGTCTCGTGCGCCATCGTGCGTAAGCGACAACGGATAGAAAGGAGGTTATGACTATGCATATACACACGATTGTCTCTTCACCCGTCACGTCATATCATACTAAACCGCACAATGTGAATGAACAAAAGTCTGCATTTCAGATTAAAAAAACGGACGAACACGTAACGCAAGAACATTCTTCTACTATTTATAAAACACTAGCAGATCAATACGATATTCAAAATGCGACTTTTGAAGAACTCGTTCACCTCTCGCATACGTTGTATAATGCGGGAGAAATCTCTTTGAAAGAACATATGACGCTCACTTTTGATTATGAAAAAGCGACAAATCATTTAAAACGACACGCTCCGGGAGCAATCCCTTCTCACTTTACGATGTATGAAACCGCTGCGAACGAATACGGGCAAAGAAACTGGATCGCTGAGTTCGAAGCACGGGCATCGAAAGACTTGTCATTTGGTCACACGATCGGTTATCACAATAAATTGAAAGTACTCGATATACTGCAACGTTTAGCGCGTTAAGAAAAAAGTGAAACGAAAAAACCTAGTCCCCCTTTCGTGGGCACTAGGTTTTTCGTGTTAAATATCGCGTAAAAAATCTCCGCGGATCCATCCGTGTTCGATGTATCCCCCTTGGCCATCTGGTATCATTTCATCTGTTAAGATGCGGTACCAGAGACGACCGTCTGAACCTTTTTGTTGTGCGGTAATGACGACCGGGTAACCAGAAACACCACTGATGCCTTTCGGTTTTGCCGGGTACGTATATAAAATGTTGCTCGTCGGTGAAGCCGCAGCACGTACGTTTAGTGTTGTGCTCGGTACTGTCACCGCACGACGGTACGTACCGTCATCTTTTTGGCCAAGCGCGCTGTCGATGCGATACATATGTCCTGCAATTTTTGATCCCCAATCCGGGTCTGAGGCATACGATACGTTGAAGCCAATTGACTTATGTCCCGGTGCGCCCCCTTTTGCGTAAGCGCCTTTCGGAACGATATAATTTTTGTTCATATATTGTGCGATGAATGCATCGACACTGCGTTCGGGTGCGTCGTATTTCGAACCGGCTTCAGGTGTCGAATCAAAGACACGAATCCCGAATAAATTATTTTTTTGTTGGGCATTCGCACTCATACCGTAATTACTTTCGTGTACCGCGGTCGCTAAAATGAATAACGCGTTCACGCGGTGTTGTGCTTCGACTTGTTTTAAATACGTACCGATGCCGATCAATTTCGATTTTTTCGTCGCATCTTTGTACGTACTATTTAACTTCTCTCGTTCTGCAAGAATTTGCATAATCCATCGGTCTAGTTCCGCTGCGCTATAGTTCGTCGTCGTTCGCATATTTAAAAATTGGAAGTACGGATAATGCGTTCCTACGAGTTGATTGTTCGGTGTACGGAAATGAACCCCATCCACAGAGCGGTAACGTTGCCCCGCTTGTAAAAACTGTGGAGCCGGTCCAATCGTATATCCCGCGTAACGATTCGTAACGTGATCAAACGTATAATGAACGAGTTGACGTGCATTATTCACCGCGTAGTAGTCGTTTCCTTTCGTTAAAGCTGTCGGAATTAATCCGATATCGCTCGGTTTCACATACCCGATTTGATCTCCAACTTGTACGGCGACGTAATCTTTCGTCTGACGTGACAGGGCGAGTTCACGACCATATTGGACGTACGTTAACTGTTTTTTGAACGTCGGGTCAGTATAAATGATCGTCGTTCGTGCTTTAGCGTTATTTGCATACGCTACGCCTCCTTGAATACGGACGAGTTGACCGCTCTCATACACACCGAGCGCTTGACGGTTACTATTCAACGCTTGTACTGCTGCGTCATATGTCGAGTAAGTCGTACGACTCGGAACGAGTTTTCCACTTTGAAGTAAAGCGAGTTGATACTTCCCTTGTGCAATCGGCGGTGTCGTCGGTTTGTCTTCCGCATCCGGTTTTACGACAGGAGGGGGTGTCGGTTTTGGTGGTTTCGGTAAATCTGGTAATGGCGCTGGTTTATTCGGCTCTGTCGGACGTTCAATTTCTTTTCCGTCCATTAAAAGCGACAAACGATACAACACTGCCGCGACTTGATCCCGTTTCGAAGGTGCTTTCGGTTCAAATGTCATGACCGTACGATTCGTATTCATCGACAGTCCATTCATAATTCCGAGTGCGGCTACGTATTGCGCACTTTCTACCCCTTCTTTTAACGAGAAACGGCTTGCATCGCGTACCGTCATTTTTCGATTATCTGTTGGCTTTAACTGTAAATCTTTCGCAATTCGCTGTAAAGTAACCGCCATCTCTTCACGCGTCATCACATCATTCGGACGGAAATGTCCTTTGTTATCTCCTGTCATATACCCTGCGCGTTCAATCGCACCAATTTCTTTTCCGACAGCCATACTTTGATTGACATCTTGGAATGTCGGATCTGCCGGTGGCAAAGCGAGTAAACGAGCAGCAAATGCTGCAAAATCGCTTCGGCGTACGTCAGCTTTTGGCATAACTTTACCGTTAGACATCCCTTTAATGACGCCTCGGTCGACCATCGCGCGCATTTCAGCTTCTAATGTTAACCCCGTTAATTCTTTTGCTTCTACCGTCATACTGCCGACAATGGGTGTCGTTGCGAGTGTCACAGCAAGTAGTGCACTCGTCCATTTTTTCTTCATTCGCACATTCTCCTCTCATCGTTTCCAAATACTGTACGTCGCGGCTGAAAATGTTGCACGTGTCACATGTTCTCCGACTTCAAATGTCGCAGTCTGGAACATTCCTGTCTGATCAAATGCTTTCAAGCCATAAATGGCATCGGCCATCCAATAATGAAACGGGACATCTTCATACTGTTCAACAGATGAAATCGCCGTCATCTGTTTACTGTAGGCGAATGCTCGGTCTAAAATGACCGCAAGCTGTCCTTTCGTTAACGGATCGTTTAAGCCGTACATCTCATTTTCGTACCCTTTTAAAATACCTGCTTCGTTCATCGCTGCGATATCACGAGCAAAAGGGTTCGATTGTCCGACGTCTCGGAACATAACAGGTTGCGTCGCGCGTTTTTGTAAAATACGATTTAGCATCGCGGCAGCTTGACCTCGTGTAACGAGAGCTTCTGGACGAAATGTTTGATCGGCATAACCTTGTACGACATTTTGATAACCGAGGTGACCGATCGCTTCATACGCAAGATGTTGTGCAGGTACGTCGCGGTACGTTTTGAACCCTTCATCGACCGCTCCTTCAATCTCTGTCGGTGCACTCACCGGTACGTGGCGACGAGCACCGATATAACGCGGTCCCCAATACGGATTGCCTTCTAGTTCGGCAATTTGAACACCGACTCGTTCATTTTTAGCTGAAATAAATTGGTCATTGCCTAAATAAATGCCCGCATGCGAAACACCTGGGAGATATGTATTCGCAAAGAAGACGATATCTCCCGGACGTAAATCTTCTTTTGCGACAACTTGTCCTACTTGATATTGCGTTTCCGTCGTACGCGGTAAAGATACGCCGTGTACGTCAAAAACGTGCCAAATGAATCCGGAACAATCAAATCCTGCTGCTGTTTTCCCACCGAATTGGTACGGTGCTCCTTCATACTTCATCGCATATTGCGCAACAGAAGAAGAAGCACCTACAGTCGGAAGGAAACTGAAAAAACTAAGTGTAAAAACGACAATCGCTATCAATCGTTTCATACGTGTTCCCCCTTATCGGAATTGTTCATCTTGTGTCCGTGCTAAAAAGAGTGAAAAATCAGCTCGCGTCATCGGCGCGTACGGACGGAACGTTTGGTCTGTAAATCCTTGCGTCACATTGTTGGCTCGTAACGCACGGATTGCTTCGTACGACGCCATATGTGGCGCAACGTCTTTTAGATCTGTCGCTTGTGCATTACTTTTTAATTCAAAAGCACGTGTTAATAAAATCGCCATCTCCCCGCGTGTGACGAGGGCATTTGGACGGAACGTACCATCTTTAAAGCCACTTGCAACTTTCGCATCGACGACCGACTGAATGTAACCGGATGCGAACGATTTTGGCGAAACGTCTTCAAATTCCGTTTCGCGTAACGTACCGTCTAACTGTAAAGCACGTCCGATTAACGTCACCGCTTCTGCTCGTGTCATTTCTTTATACGGGCGGAATGTTTGATCGTCAAACCCTTGAATTTGTTCATGGTGACTTAAATAACCGATCGCCCGTGCAAACGCTTGACGATTGTGAACGTCTTGATAGTTCGGCGAATGAATCGAGACGTATTGACGTTCGATAAATCGTTCGCCTTTACGTGTTGTCGTTTCAATGTCGACAGCTTTTAATCCACGAACACCATAAATCTCATATGCATCTTGATTCGTCATCTTTTTGCCGTCCATCGTCAGCGACACAATCGGATGATTTAAACTACGAACGAGCGCTTTTCCTTTTTGTTGAGTGACGCCGAGCTTCGCTGTCGCCTCAAAATACGGAATGTATTGGACGAGACCGTGTCCGTACAATGGGTCATGTCCCGGTTCGCCTAAATCGGCTGCTGTTTCTTGCAGTAACCGACGAATGTCATCGTTCGATGCGTACGGGAATCGTTCTTTATAAAGTGCAACGATCGCTGTCACGTGTGGTGTTGCCATCGACGTTCCAGACATTCTCGTATAACCGTCACGCACACCGTCTTCAAAATCCCACGATAACGGGTACGTACTTTCTACTCGCTCACCCGGTGCAGACAATTCGACTTCTGGACCGATCGCACTTTTCGGTAATTTACGACCGTTTCGATCGACCGCTGCGACACCGATGACCGTATCGTATTTTGCCGGATACGTCACTTTGTTCATCGCTTCTAATCCGTTATTGCCGACAGACCCGACGATGATCATTCCTTTATTGTACGCTTCTTCTAATGCCCGTTGTAAACTCGGGTCGTTCCGCGGTGTATTAATACTTAAGTTGACGACATCGATATCGTGCTTCATCGTCCAATAAATTGCATCAATCAAACTCGCACTCGTACCTAAACCGTACTGGTTCATCGCTTTGATTGCATACAATTGAACATTTGGCGCAATCCCGACGAGTCCGATACCATTTGCACGTGCAGCGATAATTCCTGCAACGTGTGTTCCGTGTCCATTATCGTCGTGAAACGGAACATTTTGCGCACAATCAATACCACTTGAACAATACCCACCTTGAATATTCAAATCTTTATGACGAACGTCAACACCGGAATCGACGACTGCTACTTTTACTCCTTCACCACCGTAAGGAGACGTCATCCGACGTGTCGCATTGACTTGATTCGCACTTGAAATATCCCGATCACCATCTAATGCGTATTCTTGGTTCATTTGGATGATCGCCCGTGGAAATTGTGTACGTAACTGATCAATTTGTTCTTGTTCGAGTGTTACGGTCGCCATATTCCACTCATCATACGTCTTGACGACCTGTTCTTCTTCTATCTCTTCTAAAATCGCTTCAATCGGTTCGTATAAAATAACACGTTCTTCTTTTGCATAGACATCGTCCGTTACACAACATCCGATCACAAATACGACACCGATCCAAAAACGTCTCCACATGTGCATTCCTCTTTTCTATTTCTTTTTCATACGGTTCTCTTTTACGCCGAATCGACGCTTCTTTACGATTATATCGAAAACTAGTGTCGATATACAAATATCTACCGAAAACGTCACAATTTTATGCTGAAGTGACATCCGAAAAAGAAAGTAGCGTACGAACGTCCCGCTTAAAAAGAAAAGAAAAAGGGTTCTTTTTCAAGTGTTGGGGTGACGAATCCGTCACCCTAAATGAGAACCTATATTTTTATACTTATGACTCAATAAAATCTTTGCTCGGAAGTGATCAAAAGAACGAAAGTGATAGCTGCTCTTTTGCTTCCCTCGTTTTGTTGTTTAATCCCTCTACAAAACCGTTTGTATAGCCATAGACAAAGCTATTTAAAATCTCTGTTTGCTTTTCTTTAAATGTCATCACTGTACGCTTCATTGGCTCACAATTAGATGCTAACACTTCTTCATACCAATCAATCAGACCTTTTTTTACCTCTGAAATATCTTCTGACTCCTTCGATTGATCGAACCACTGCACAAAAGACTCTTTCAACTGATAAGCTTCTGTTAACTCTTCAGAATAGGATAAGTAGCGCATCAATTCTTTTCGTTTCAAAGGAGACAAGTTTCTTTTATATAAAACGGTGCGTGAACGTTTTATACTTTTTCTATTATAAGCATGCCATGTTTTTTGAACCGTTCGTCGAACGGTGTCTAAGCTCCAATAGACATAGCGTACGAAGTGAAAACGATCGGCAATAATAATCGGTCGTTCTATTGCTTCTTCGATAGC
>JASLJC010000047.1 GCA_030152585.1 Savagea sp.
TATATAAAGGACCCGTCTCTTCTAAAAATCCGAGGCGGTGGTATGCTTTTTTCATCTTTTCAGCTATCGCTTTTTTTGTAATCGCTTGGCTATCTGACACACTAAACAGTTTTGACTTTACCGACTTTCCATTCACTGGAAATTCTGCATCGACTGGTAAATAGTCATCCCAAGGGAGGGCATACACCCCTTCAAATAATTGATCGAATGTCGTTGCTTTAAATTGTCCGACGACGATATGAACACGGTCCGCTACACGTAACCACATGTTCGCTCGCGCAATTGCTGTTTCATCGCCTTTAAAATATACTTTTCCATTCTGCGTCATCGGCTCATAACCGAGCGCACGAACTTCGTCTGCTACGAGCCCTTCAAGGCCCATTGCTGCAGTCGCCACTAATGTCATTTCGCTCAATCGATTCACTCCTATCATTAAAAAAGCTCTCCCGAACACGGAAGAGCTTATCGCTTTTTTATTTGAGTGCGTTCAAACACTCTATAAGCCATGTTCTGTTCCTTTGTACTCAAACGGCTCTCACACCTCGTACTCCGGTAGTAATCATCTGTCTGCAAGTCTCCTTGCCTCTTGCATACGTTCATTTCCGTTGCAAAAGTGCCCCGACCAATGTTTGGGTTGCTCACTCGTGGGGTTTACCCGTTCCACCCGATAAGTTTCCCTATCGACTCGTCTCTGTGGCACTTTCAGAGAAGGTCATCCGTAGTGAAAAACACGTTAGGATTTCTTCTCGCCGTTTGCTACATTTGTAGCCCCTAGGCTTATTGTTTCACCTAGCACGAACACTACGATCATCGCAGATCGTGTGAGCATGGACTTTCCTCTACTGTCGATTGACAATAGCGATTACCCAAGTATCTGAACGCAACTACATTATTATACACCAAATATGGGTGTTCGACAAATGATTTGTTTACTCGTGATCGTTCACTAATTTATCTCCAAATACATGTTTTTCTAAATTGGAAATACGTTTTAAAATATCGAAGTTCGTCGTTCCCGCAGCGACTGTCGACTCTTGCTGTGCTGTACGTGTAGCACGCGGCTCTCCACCCGGTTGTTTTTCACCGCGTTCTAATCGTTCAATTTCACTTTCTAATAAAGCAATTTTTTTCTGAAATGCATCGTAATCTTTCATAATAATATCTAAAAAATCGTCTACTTCCTCTTTTGCATACCCACGAAAACTTGTTTGAAATTCTTTTTCAAAAATTTGTTTCATGCTTAACTGTACTGTCATATTACAACGTCCTTCCTTCGCTTGTTCTTCATCCACATTATATCATATCGACTTCTCTACGTTCTCTTTTTCCGTTTAATATTCAAATTTCGTACATTTATCGGCAAACGATGAACGTTTTTCTTTTATCGACAAGATTTTCATTTCGTTCAACTTTTATTTAAAGACTTTAGTAACTTTACTTCTTGATTGATGACGTTTCGTTTTCTAATTTGTTCCCTTCTATCTTTTCCAACGTTTGATAGACTTCACGTTCTATCCGTTTTAATGTATATTGCAAAGATTGTAACGAGCGAACAAATAACGCTTCACGTGTACGTTCAAAAAAAGACTGTACAATTAATTTGTCGCTCGCTTCTTTCGCATTTTCAAGCTGCGTCTCATGCAATGTATGCGACGTAGATGACCACCAATGCTCAATCGAAGCGTAACGACTGTCCATACGTTTATCGTAGGCATACGTCTCTTTTTTTATACTTTCAAACGAATAAGTGACTTGTCCTGCTTTGACTTGATGTAATCGTTGTAAAAAAAGAACCGTTTCTTCGTACCATTCGTCTATACTATGCAATGCTTCTTTCATGAATGTCACCCTTTTCTTTTTATTTTAACAAAATTCAGTCGTTCATACGACAATTGTGCGTTTTACTCATTTTACTTCACGATATAAAGTTCGTTTGTTACAATAAGAAATCATCGAGCGAAAGTACGTTCCCGTAAAAGAAAGTAAGGTGATACAATTGATTCGTTATCCAAACGGTAAACGATATGTGCATAAAAAACGTACGATAACGGCAAAGCATACGTCATTCGGTAAACGGGGTGCTTCTTTAGAAGAAGAATTAAATGAAGCAAACCTCTACTACCGTGATCGAGGTATTGCAGTCATTCATAAAAAGCCAACACCGATTCAAGTTGTCAATGTCCGCTATCCGAGTAGAAGTCAAGCTGTAATTACAGAAGCCTATTACAAAACACCTTCTACAACCGATTATAATGGTATATGGAATGGCTATTACTTAGATTTTGAAGCGAAGGAAACAAAAAATAAAACGTCTTTTCCTCTTCAAAATATACATGAACATCAAGTCACCCATATGCAAAGTGTTGCATTACAAAAAGGTATTGTTTTTTTCGTATTCCATTTTCATACACTCGGTCGATATTTCATCCAGTTTTTTGATAATTTTCTACCATTTTGGGTACGTATGAAAAAAGGAGGACGAAAATCGATTACATTAACCGAAATAGAACAGACGAGTATCGAAATAAAACTCGGCTTACAACCTCGGCTTCCTTATTTAGAAGCAGTGCAACATTATATCGAAAATGAAAGGTAGGGAGATATTATGCCCGAACAAAATATGTCGCGTTCTGAACGACGCAAACAACTCGAACGACAAAAACGACAAAAGATGCGTCAACGCGTGAAGAAAAAGAAACCGACGTGGCGAAAAATTGTACGTATAATTGGATTACTAGCACTGATTGCTTTTTTATCTGGTGTTTCACTGTTTGGTTACTACGTCGCTACTGCACCTGAATTAGATGAAAAATTATTAAAAGACCCGTTAACGTCTAAAATCGTAGATGCTGAAGGTGAACTCGTGATGAACGTCGGAGCTGAAAAAAGGGAATTTGTCCCGTACGATGAAATTCCTGAGCAAATAAAAGATGCCATTTTAGCAACAGAAGACGTTCGATTCTTCGAACACCATGGTATTGATTTTTATCGCCTTGGTGGTGCTGTTATTGCAAACTTCCGAGATGGGTTCGGTTCTCAAGGTGCATCTACTTTAACTCAGCAAGTTATTAAAAACTCTTTTTCATGGCAAGATAAAACATTGAAAAGAAAAGCTCAAGAAGCATGGCTTGCTATTAAATTAGAACAAAAATATTCAAAAGAACAAATATTTGAAATGTACTTCAATAAAATTTTAATGTCCGGGATGAATTACGGCTTTGGCACAGGTGCTAAATATTTTTATGATAAATCATTAGACGAATTAGAATTACACGAAGCAGCGATGCTTGCAGGATTACCA
>JASLJC010000068.1 GCA_030152585.1 Savagea sp.
CAATCGTATTCTAGTTATTTCAGACGACTGCTCGGTTTTTAAAAAGAACGAAACTCGTCGTTCAAACGAAAGAATATGAGCTAAATGAAGAGATCGACACGTCACGCTTTATTTTATAGCAGAAAGACACTTAAAATTTTATTTTTCAAGTGTCTTTTTTGTTTTCAGACGATTTTTAACGATTACGGCTGGAAAGGATGCCTCGAAATAAAAATATTCACATATGTTTCAGTCTTTTGCAAAAGGGAAGAAAAAGAATACATGCAGCGCTTAAGAAGAGACTAAAAGAGGGAAAAACAGTGTGAAGCATTGAAAATGATGTATAAACGAACAAATTGTGACAAAACAGTTGCAATTTAAATAAAACGGTGATATTGTACAAGTGAATAGTTTGACGAACGTAAAAATCGTCACTAGTAATCAATATATACTCTTTCAGACGTTTATATGTGTGAACGCACTTATTTTATTTTAGGTTTTTAAAAGGATGTAAGCGTTTGCTAAAAAGAGATTAAAATGAATAGGGAGTTGTGAATCAAATGACGAACAATTTAGATCGTATTCAAAACGAAGCAGTAAAACAACGTGTTGTAACAGCAGAAGAAGCCGCATCATGGATCGAAGACGGTATGACATTAGGACTTAGTGGTTTCACGTTATCGGGAGATGCGAAAGCAATTCCAGAGGCACTCGTTCAACGTGCAGAAAATGGCGAGAAATTTAAAGTGAACGTCTATACAGGGGCATCACTCGGTTCTGAAACAGATGCAAAACTTTCATCACATGGCTTACTTGCAAAACGTTTACCGTTCCAAGCAGATCGTACGTTACGTGGTGAAATCAATAAAGGTTCTTTATTTTACGTAGACCAACATTTATCACAAACGGCAGAATACGTCCGTCAAGGCACGATTCCGAAGATTGATTACGCAGTGATTGAAGCTTCTGCAATCGAAGAAGATGGAACGATTATTCCGACAACTTCAGTCGGTAACTCGAACATTTTCGCTGAAAAAGCGGATAAAATTATCGTTGAAATTAATGAAGCGCAGCCTGATTTTACAGGGATGCACGACATTTATACACCAGGGGAGCAAGGCGACCGTCAACCGATCGCTTTAACGAAATCAGATGACCGTATCGGGCACCACGGTATTCAAGTCGACCCAGATAAAATCGCAGGAGTCGTCTTTACAAACCAAGTCGATACACCGTCACCGAACGCTGGTCCAGACGAAGAAACAGAGACGATGGCGAGCCATTTATTAAGTTTCTTACGTAATGAAGTAGATGAAGGTCGTTTAACGAATGAATTACTTCCACTTCAAGCAGGAATCGGTTCACAAGCGAACGCAGTAATGCTCGGCTTATTAAAATCAGATTTCGAAAATTTAGAAGTATATTCAGAAGTGATTCAAGATGCGATGTTCGATTTAATTGATGCAGGTAAATTAAAATTCGCATCTGCAACGTCTATCACGATTACAGAAGAAAAAATGGAAGAAGTGTACGGTAACTTCGAGCAATATAAAGATAAAATTGTTCTCCGTCCACAAGAAATTTCAAACCACCCCGAAATTATCCGCCGTCTAGGAATTATCGGAATTAACACGGCACTTGAGTTCGACATTTACGGTAACGTCAACTCGACGCACGTAATGGGAACGAACATGATGAACGGAATTGGTGGATCAGGTGACTTCGCACGTAACGCACGTATTGCGATTTTCGTAACGAAATCAGTTGCAAAAGATGGAAAAATCTCATCTGTTGTTCCGATGGTAGCACATACAGACCATACAGAACACGACGTAGATGTACTCGTTACAGAGCACGGTTATGCAGACTTACGCGGACTTGCACCACGTGAACGTGCACCATTAATTATCGAAAACTGTGTACACCCAGATTTCCGAGAAGAATTAATGGACTACTACAACGAAGCCGTAGAAAAAGTAGGCGGTCAAACACCACATATTCTTGAAAAAGCATTTTCATGGCACACACGTCTCCGTGATACAGGAACGATGCACGAAGAAAAATAATTTATTTGATTTCAACAAGACACTCGATCTCGAATCGGGTGTCTTTTTTCACGTCGTCAGAAAGTAAACGACAAATTTCAAATAGTCGAGATAGTGGACCTTTTAAAATAAGTCAATGGATAAAATGTGTCAAAAAGCAATAAAAGTATAAAAAACGAGTGAAAATGACAGTGTTTCCCTCATTTTCATATTATTTTATTGCTAGAATATCCGAATGATGATAATCTACTTAATAGACAAGATAGAGAAAAAACGACAATTCAATGACTCGGCGATAAAAAATACTGCTTGAGTAAATTTAAGCGTTTTCATCTCGGACTTACATCCTCCTCCATCTTGTTGTATGATTTAATTTGAGTAGCTTTATAACAATTTTGTGAAAAAGGGAGTAGTGATCATATGACGAACCAATTAGACCGCATTCAAAACGAATCTTTAAAAGATCGCGTTGTAACAGCTGAAGAGGCTGCATCATGGATCGAAGATGGCATGACACTTGGATTAAGTGGATTTACACTTTCAGGTGATGCGAAAGCAGTTCCCGCTGCACTCGTAGAACGTGCTAAAAAAGGTGACAAAGTAAAAGTAAACGTATATACAGGTGCTTCACTCGGATCAGATACAGACCAAAACATGGCAGAAAATGATCTCGTATTAAAACGTTTACCTTTCCAAGCGAACCGTTCAATGCGTAACGAAATTAACAAAGGTAACTTACTTTTCACAGATCAACATTTATCAATGACAGCAGAATACGTACGCCAGGGCGTTATTCCTGCGATTGATTATGCGATTTTAGAAGCATATAGTATCGAAGAAGACGGAACGATTATTCCAACGACTTCAGTCGGTAACTCGAACATTTTTGCTGAAAAAGCGAAAAACATTATCGTAGAAATTAATACAGCACAGCCAAACTTCAAAGGAATGCACGATATTTATACACCAGGTAACCAAGGTGAGCGTGAGCCGATTGCATTAACGAATGCGAGCGGACGTATCGGAACAGAAGGTATTCAAGTAGATCCAGCGAAAATTAAAGGAATCGTTTTCACAGATCAACTAGATTCACCATCACCGAACGCAGGTCCAGACGAAGATACGACGACAATGGCGAACCATTTAATTTCATTTTTAGAAAAAGAAGTAGAAGAAGGTCGTTTAACGAATGAATTACTTCCACTTCAAGCAGGAATCGGTTCACAAGCGAACGCTGTACTTTACGGACTTTTAGAGTCAAACTTTGAAAACTTAGAAGTATTCTCTGAAGTTATTCAAGACGCGATGATCGATTTAATTGACGAAGGTAAAGTAGCTTTCGCATCAAGTACATCGATTACGTTAACAGAAGAGAAAATGAAAGAAGTTTATGCGAACCCAGAGAAATATCAAGATAAAATCGTTCTCCGTCCGCAAGAAATTTCAAACCACCCTGAAATTATCCGCCGTCTTGGAATTATCGGAATTAACACGGCACTTGAGTTCGACATTTACGGTAACGTCAACTCAACACACGTAACAGGGACGAATATGATGAACGGAATCGGTGGATCAGGTGACTTCGCACGTAACGCACGTATTGCGATTTTCGTAACGAAATCAGTTGCAAAAGATGGAAAAATTTCATCTGTTGTTCCGATGGTTTCACATACAGACCATACAGAACACGATGTAGACGTACTCGTTACAGAGCACGGTTATGCAGACTTACGCGGACTTGCACCACGTGAGCGTGCGCCGAAAATTATCCAAAACTGTGCACACCCAGATTTCCGTGATGAGTTAATGGCTTACTACAACGAAGCAGTAGAAAAAGTAGGCGGTCAAACACCACATATTCTTGAAAAAGCATTTTCATGGCATACACGTCTCCGTGAAACAGGGACAATGCACGAAGAAAAATAAAACGAAGTACCAATCGTTTTAAAATGATAAAAGACACTTGAATGGAATCGATCCTTCAAGTGTCTTTTTTTATGGAAAAAATCGCTCAGTACCTATACGTTAGAAAGTATGGAAACAGTTTAGTTTCTTGTCTAAAACGGTTTCGTTATACTAAAAGTAGGAGGCGTTTATAATGAAAATAGCATTGTTCGGAAGTACAGGTCGCGTAGGTTCTTTATTGTTACAGCAAGCGATTGAAGCAGGGTACGACGTTAAAGTGCTCGTACGGGATGCAGCGAAGTTGGCGATCGATTTACAAGAACGAGTCGAAGTGCTCGTTGGGGATGTAAAAAAAGAATCTGACGTGTTTCGTACGATAGAAGGTGTCGATGTTGTCATGAGTGCTCTCGGCACAGACAAAACGACGACATTAACAGAAGCGACCGCTCATTTTATTCAAGCGATGGAGCGATACGATATACGCCGAATTGTAACGGTCGGAACGGCAGGGATTTTAAATAGTCGGACGACACCAGGGAAGTTGCGTTATGAAGCAGGCGATACGAAACGGAAGTTAACGTTTGCTGCAGAAGAACATCATAAAGTGTACGAAATGTTCCGAAAAACAGATCTCGATTGGACGATTGTTTGTCCGACATATTTACCCGACGGAGAGGCGCTGAACGATTACATCGTCGAAAAAGATTACTTACCCGAAGGAACGAAACGGATTACCGTCGGAGATACAGCACAGTTTGTTTTTAAAACGTTACACGAACAACAATTCGTTCGTTCGCGTGTTGGGATATGTGATAGATGAATGGGCCAATTGTTCATAGAAGAGCCGTTTAATATATAACATACGTGAAGAGTGACACCATATTGGTTATGTCGACGTTTTATTGGATATACGAAAGTATCTCCGCTTTAAAAAACTTCGTCTATTTAGAACGATTTTTTGTTCTAAATAGACGAAGTTTTTAATTAAATGTGACATGTTGCAATTGAGCAACTTGCGACATGAATAGACGACTTAGGGTAAGGCTGGTTTGTATCGTAAAATGCGGAACAATTCTTCGCGTTCTTCTGTCGTTAAGTCGCGCCACGTTCCGTACGGTAAATCACCGAGGTGGATATTAATAATACGTGTCCGTTTTAATTTTTGAACGGTATAGCCAAGGGCATCTGTCATTCGGCGAATTTGTCGGTTCATCCCTTGCGTTAACGTAATGTTAAACGTTTTCGGTCCGAGACGTTGTACTTTACACGGTTTCGTGACGGTTCCGAGAATCGGTACACCACTTGCCATCGTTTGTAAAAATGAATCATCAAATGGACGGTCTACTGTGACGATATATTCTTTTTCGTGTCCATGTTCTTCACGTAAAATTTCATTGACGATATCACCGTCATTTGTCATGAGAAGTAACCCTTCTGAATCTTTGTCGAGTCGACCGATATGAAAAATACGAAGTGGATGATTCATATAATCGACGACATTGTCTCGGTCTTTCGGATCGGTCGTACTCGTAATACCTACTGGCTTATGAAGTGCGATATAGACGAGTTCTTCTTCTAAAGCGACCCGTTTACCATCGACTTCTACGACATCTCCTCGTTCGACTCGACTTCCGAGTTCCGCTTTTTTGCCGTTAATGACGACGCGACCGGCTTCAATCCATTTGTCGGCACCCCGTCGAGAGACGAGTCCTGTTTGCCCTAAAAATTTATTAATACGCACGACAATTCCTCCTTTGAACGATGCGTTTTTTCTAAAACGATGAAAAGATAATATTTCCTCCTTAGTATACCATGGGTCCGAACGTTGACTTTAAAAAAAGTATTCTGTATACTTTATTGTACTAAAGCGTGAAAGTAAACGAATAAGGAGAGAATAGAATGAAAAAACGACAAGAAGGATATTTCGGTTCATTCGGCGGTGCTTATGTAGAACCGTCTATGAAACGACCATTAGAAGAGTTAAGCCGAGCATTTGAAGAGATTTGTTTTACAGAAGCGTTTCAAAAAGAATACGAGATGTATTTACGTGACTACGTCGGACGAGCGACACCTCTTTATCGAGCCGATCGTTTAACTGCACATCTCGGAGGTGCAACGATTTATTTAAAACGAGAAGATTTGAACCATACAGGTGCGCATAAAATAAATAATGCGCTCGGACAAGTGTTACTTGCGATCAAAATGGGAAAGAAGAAAGTAATAGCAGAAACAGGAGCAGGTCAACACGGAGTCGCAACAGCGACAGTATGTGCTCGTTTCGGCTTACAATGTCTCATTTTTATGGGAAAAGAAGATATGAAGCGTCAAGCGTTAAACGTATTTCGAATGGAATTACTCGGTGCAACGGTCGTTCCGGTAGAAGGAAAATACGGCACATTAACAGATGCAGTAGATGCAGCGTTAACGTATTGGCAAGCGCATTTAGATGAGACTCATTACATTTTAGGTTCGGCTGTCGGACCACATCCATTTCCGACAATCGTTCGTCATTTTCAAACGATTATTGGTCGTGAGACGAAAAAACAAATGCTCGAAAAAGAAGGACGCTTACCGGATGCGATTGTAGCAGCAGTAGGCGGCGGGAGTAACGCAATAGGAATGTTTCATCCGTTTATACGTGACGAAAATGTCGCGCTATACGGGGTTGAAGCAGGTGGAAAAGGAATTGAGACGACACGACATGCCTCTGCATTAGCTAATCCAGTTGAAAAGACGATGCACGGTACGAAAATGTACGTCATGACAACAGCAGACGGTCACGTAGGCGATCCGTATTCAATTTCAGCAGGATTAGACTATCCCGGCATTGGGCCAGAACATAGTTACTTACATTCCATTGGCCGTGTACAGTACACATCTGCAACAGATGATGAAGCCCTTGCTGCGTTTTGCCTTTTATCTGAAACAGAAGGCATTATCCCTGCGCTCGAAAGTTCACATGCTATCGCATATGCTCAACATTTAGCGCCGACGATGAAACGAGAACAAATACTCGTCATCAACGTATCTGGCCGTGGAGATAAAGACGTAGAAACAGTGAAGTCATACATGTAAACGTCTAGTGCGTGCAACTTTCTCCTTCTTTTTTCGTATAAAATAAAAGGAGGGGTTGTCATGGACGAATCGTTACGTATGGTAGGCATTGAATTAAAACGGACATACGAAGAAATCGTATCTTTAGCAGAATGGTCGATTCATCAAGATGCCGTCTTGCCGATGGCAATGTATTACACGATTATGGACGAAACGTTCGATTCGTTTCATTTTTCAAACGTGTTAAGTGATTTGCAACAGACTGCCCCATTATTTTCTCCATTAAAAGGTGATGCGGGACCTCTCGTTGCGATGTTTTTGACTAAAAATGAACGATACGAACAGCAATTGCAAATCATTTATCGTCGTGTTGCTGCGTTACGTGCACAAGGTTTTCGTCATTCGTACTATACATACATCGCTGCTTTATTTATGGACGAAACGCAATCATACGATGAACAAGCACGTCGAGCGTTCGCTTTATACCGCGCGATGAAAAAACGACATTTCTTTTTAACGTCAGACGATGATTATGCATTAGCTGTCGTTTTAAGTCGAGCAGAGCGCGACCCTGACCAACATGCGCAAGCGATGCGAATGTATTACGATGCTTTACGAAAAGCAGGGTTTCGATACGGCAACACGCTACAGACGCTGTCACATTTACTAGCAGACGAAGCACCAACGTTTACGATGAAAGTTGTAGAGCAAGTGGTCTATACGGAGCGAGCACTTCGACCGATGTACGCAGTCGATGCATCGGATTATGGTTTACTCGGTTTGTTATCTCGTCATATGAAAAACACGACGAAAATTAAACAATTTGAACGGTGTATGGCACATTATGACGATCACGATGTGCTATCGACGAGTCGCCATACGTTTTGGTTTACGAGCAGTGTATTTTTACATCGACAATTTTATGATAAAAAACAAAATCAAACGTACAATCGTCGTGAACATTTGGAACGGATAGCTCTTTTCATGGTGTCGAATGTGTTCAGTGCGAAATTATTTACACCTTCTTAATCAAATAAAGAGAAAAAAGAATGTATAAATATAATGTTATACTAATAAAAACAATATAACAGAAAATATAAAATATTCTGAAATGAATAGAACGACGAAAAAATCCGACGAAAAGAAATGAAAAAGAGAAAAGAATAGATGGAGTAGCTGCATAGACAAATGCCGTTACTCCTTCTTTTTTTTACATAAAAATGCATAAAAAACGATAAAAAAAGTAAACAGATAAAAACATAGTAAACGCTTTCATAATGACGGTTGTAATACGTGGATAATGTCCGTCTCTAAAGGACAACTAAAGTATTTCACAAAAATAGTATTGTCATTCATTCGGTTGTATAGTATATTTGTTTCAATCGTTAAAATTTAAAGTTCAGAAAATTATTTTACTTTAGTTGGATGAACGGGATTCAGTTTTATACTATTTTTATTCAGATTTCTTTAAGTAAGGGAGGACATAGCTTTGGGAAGTCCGATTTTAGACATTAAAAATTTAAGCACTTCTTTCCGTATTCAAGGAAGCTACTACGCAGCAGTAGACGATGTAACCTTGACGGTGAATAAAAACGAAGTGTTAGCCATCGTAGGAGAGTCAGGAAGTGGAAAGAGTGCACTCGCGCTTTCCGTCATGGGCCTCCATAATATGAAGAATACGAAAATTGAAGGTCATATCGGTTTTAAAGACCGCAATTTACTCGATTTATCATTAGATGAGTTAAACAAAATTCGTGGGAAAGACATCGGCATGATTTTCCAAGATCCGATGACAGCGTTAAACCCGCTAGCAACAATCGGTGCACAAATTGAAGAGCCGATGAAGTATCACATGAAAGAATTAAATAGTAACGCCCGTAAAGAACGTGCGATTGAATTACTTCGCCGTGTCGGGATTCGTAACGAAGCACGTGTATATGAACAATATCCACACGAATTATCAGGAGGTATGCGTCAACGTGTCGTCATTGCGATCGCGATGGCATGTGATCCGGTATTATTAATTGCAGATGAGCCGACAACAGCATTAGACGTTACGATTCAAGCACAAATTATGGACTTAATGAAAGATTTACAAGATCAAATGGAGTCCGGTATTATTCTAATCACACACGATTTAGGTGTCGTTGCAGAAATGGCAGATCGCGTCGCGGTTATGTATGCAGGACAAATTGTTGAAATTGCAGAAGTAGAAGAACTTTTCACAAATCCGATGCATCCGTATACCCGCTCATTGTTGAATTCACTTCCTTCTGGTACAGATGGAAAAGAGCGCTTACACGTAATTGATGGTGTCGTACCCGCATTACAAAACTTAGATCGTTCAGGTTGTCGTTTTGCACCGCGTATCGCTTGGATTCCAGAAGAAGCACATATTGAAAATCCACCATTAGAAGAAGTTGAAAAAGAACATTACGTTCGTTGTACGTGTTATAAAGAGTTCTATTTCCCAGAAGAGAAACAAGGAGGCGCGAACAATGTCACTACTTAAAGTGAATAATTTAAAAGTGTACTATCCCATTCGCGGTGGTTTTTTTCGTCGTGTAACGGATCATGTCCGCGCAGTGGACGGCATTAGTTTCGACTTACAACCCGGAGAAACTTACGGTCTCGTAGGAGAATCAGGTTGTGGGAAATCAACGACTGGACGTACAATTATCGGCTTGAATAAAGCGACAGAAGGTCAAATTATTTTCGAAGGGGAAGACTTAGCACAATTGAAGCGTCGCGACCGTCGAAAATATATTAAAGATATTCAAATGGTTTTCCAAGATCCGTATTCATCGTTGAACGGTCGTAAAAACGTTTTAAACACGATTGCAGAACCGTTACGAAACTTTGAGCGAATGTCACCGAAAGAAGAGTTGTTACGCGTGCAAGAACTCGTTGAACGTGTCGGTTTGACACCCGAGTCGATTTATAAATATCCACACCAGTTTTCTGGAGGACAACGTCAACGTATCGGAATTGCTCGTGCGTTAACATTAAATCCGAAGTTGATCATTGCAGACGAGCCAGTATCTGCATTAGACGTATCTGTTCAAGCGCAAGTATTGAACTTTATGCAAGATATCCAAGAAGAGTTTGGCTTAACGTATTTATTCATTTCGCACGATTTAGGAATCGTACGTCATATGAGTGATCGACTCGGAATTATGCATAATGGGCGTCTCGTCGAAGAAGGAACGCGAGATGACATATTCGAAGATGCACAACATCCGTATACGAAACGTTTACTCGCAGCGATTCCAGAGATGGATCCGCAAAAACGATTTGAGAAAAAGGCACTTCGTGAAGAAGTAAACCGTTTATACAAAGAAAAACATGACCAATACTACGATGAAAATGGACGTGTGTACGATTTGAAACCGTTAACCGATACACACTCTGTGGCATTGCAATAGAGAGGGGATTATGACTAATGATTAAATTTATTATTCGACGAACGCTTATCATGATCCCGCAACTGTTTTTACTTAGCTTAATTATTTTCGTGCTCGCTAAAGCGATGCCAGGAGATGCAGTTACGGGAGCGTTTCAAAACAACCCGAATGCCTCGCCAGAACAAGTGGAGAAAATTCGTGAGAAGTTCGGCTTGAAAGATCCGTGGTACGTTCAATACGGCCGTTGGGTGAAAAAAGCAGCAAACGGAGATCTCGGAATGTCGTATACGCATAAACAGAAAGTAACGACATTATTGAAAGATCGTTTAGGCAATACGTTATTATTAGCAGGGGTAACGCTACTTGTCACATATATTATTGCGATACCACTCGGTATTATTGCCGGTAGGTGGCAAGATTCCTGGGCGGATAAGTTGATCGTCACCTATAACTACTTGTCCTTTGCAACGCCGATGTTCGTCTTCGCGCTTTTAATGCTTTACATTTTTAGTTTCCAGCTCGGTTGGTTCCCAATCGGAGGAAGTGTAGACATACGAGCAGAAGCTGGAACGTGGGATTACTACGTTAGTAAAGCACAACACTTATTTTTACCTGTCATGTCAGGGGCACTTTTAATGACATACAGTACAATTCAATATTTACGTAACGATATTATCGATACGAAGTTTAAAGATTTCGTCAAAACAGCACGTGCAAAAGGTGTTCCGGAAAATCGTGTTTATACACGTCACATTTTACGAAACTCACTTTTACCAATTGCGTCATTCCTCGGCTACGAGATTACAGGATTAATCGGGGGATCGATTTTCATTGAGACGATCTTCAGTTATCCAGGACTCGGCCAACTATTTTTAGATTCTATTATGTTACGTGACTTCCAAGTTGTAACGGCACTCGTTATGATTTCAGGAATCGCAGTCGTCATCGGAACGATGCTTTCAGACATTATTTTAAGTATCGTTGACCCACGTATTCGAATCGATTAATTAAATAGAAAGAGGAGGGACGATCGATATGAAAGAAACGACAGAGCAAGATATTCTCGCAAAAAAGCGAGAAATGATGGCGCGTGAAAAGAAAAACAACCCATCGTTCATGAAAACAGTATGGCGTGAGATTAAAGGCGATAAAGTCGCATTCGTCTCACTCATTATTTTAGTAGTTATTTTGGCAACAGCTTACATTTCACCGCTATTCATTGATGCAGAGTCAGTGAAGCGTGTCGATGTATTTAACGTATACAATGAGCCGTCAGCAGAAAACTGGCTCGGGACAGACGATGGAGGGCGTGACGTATTCGGTCAATTAATGCTCGGTGCTCGAAACTCGTTTACGATCGGAATTCTCGTCACGTTGTTAGCAGCACTTTACGGGTTGACGATCGGATTAATTGCAGGATATTACGGTGGAATTGTCGATAACATTATTATGCGTATTATCGATTTCTTAATGGTACTTCCAGCATTAATGTTCATCATCGTATTCGTCGTCGTCGTACCACAATATACAGTGTGGAGTTTCATCTTCATTATGAGTTTATTTGCCTGGTTTGGTAAAGCTAGGTTGATCCGGTCAAAAGGGCTGGCCGAACGTGAACTCGACTATATTAATGCGTCGAAAACACTCGGAACACCGGATTGGAAAATTATGCTCTTTGAAATGTTCCCGAACTTAAGTTCTTTAGTTATCGTGAACATGACACTGACGCTTGCAGGTAATATCGGGCTTGAAACGGGTCTTACATTCCTTGGCTTCGGTCTTCCAGCTGGAACACCGTCACTCGGAACGTTAATCGCACTCGCTAAAAACCCAGACGTTATCTCAACGAAGTGGTGGGTATGGTTACCAGCAGCATTACTTATTTTAGTAATGATGTTGAGTATAAATTATGTCGGTCAAGCGGTGAAACGTGCATCCGACGCAAGACAACGCTTAGCGTAAAAAAAGGGGAGGTAATGGAGTTATGTCAAAAAACAAGTTTTTCTTACTTGCGAGCTTAATGTTAGCACTCACAGTCTTTTTAGCAGCTTGTGGCGGCGATAAAGATGCAAGTAAAGATAAAGACAAAGGCAAGTCAAAAGACGATTTAATCGTTGAAGACGTTGCAGCTGAGTTCCCAACGACAGCGAGCAATACAGCAGATGCAAAAGAAGATGGGGAAATTACAATCGGTTTAATTTCGGATTCACCATTCGAAGGAACATTAAATAAAGTGTTCTACGAAGGGAAACCGGATGCAGATGTTATGCAGTATTTCGATGAACCATTATTCGATCGTGATGGAGACCATATGATTACGAATACAGGTGCAGCGCAATACGAATTATCAGAAGATAACAAAACGATTAAAATTAAAATTGGCGACAATGTCAATTGGCACGACGGTGAGCCTGTAAAATCAACAGACTTACTTTACTCATATGAGTTATTAGGTCACCCAGACTATACAGGAACACGTTACATCTTCATGATTTCAAACGTTGAAGGTATGGAAGCGTACCATAACGGAGAAGCAGATTCAATCTCAGGTATTAAAATTATTAATGACAAAGAGTTAGAAATTACGTACGTTGAACCTGCTCCGTCATTACTTCAAGGTATTTGGGATTCAGCAACACCACGTCACCACGTAGGTGATGTAACAAAAGGTGAACTTACGATGGAAGAACTCGTTTCTTCAGATAAAATTCGTACGAACCCAATCGGATTCGGTCCTTATAAAGTATCAAAAATCGTACCAGGTGAGTCTGTTCTTTACGAACGTTATGACGAATACTGGCGCGGAAAACCAGCACTTAAAAACGTAGCATTAAAAGTTGTTTCAACAGCTTCAGCAATTGATGCATTAAAACGTGGCGATATTGATATCGCACCAGATTTACCAACAGATCAATATGAGCGTATGCAAGATATTAACAATGCAGAATTACTCGCAACGATTGATAACGCGTATACGTACATCGGATTTAAGTTAGGTAAATGGGACGAAGAAACGAAACAAAACGTTCCAGATCCAAACGCTAAGCTTGCAGACAAACGTGTTCGTCAAGCAATGTGGCATGCAATGAATAACGAAGCAATCGGTAAGAAGTTCTACTACGGTTTACGTGAAGAAGCTTCAACACTCGTAATTCCATTCTTTGCAACGTTCCACGATGCAGATAATCCAGGTCGCGAGTATGATCCAGAAAAAGCGAAAAAATTATTAGATGAAGCAGGATACGTTGACGTAGATGGAGACGGATTCCGTGAAGACCCAGAAGGTAATAAATTCGAATTAAAATTTGCTTCAATGTCAGGTGGAGAAACAGCTGAGCCGTTAGCGCAAGCGTATATTCAAAACTGGGCAGATGTAGGTATTAAAGTTGAATTAACAGATGGTCGTTTACACGAGTTCAACTCATTCTACGACTTAGTTGAAAAAGATAGTCCGAAAATTGATATTTACCAAGCTGCTTGGGGAACAGGTACAGACCCAGACCCTGAAGGCTTATACGGACGTACTGCGAAATTCAACTACACACGTTACGCAAGTGAAGAGAACGACGCGCTTTTAGAAGCGGGTAACTCACCACAAGCATTCGACGAAGACTTCCGTCGTGACGTTTACAAAGAGTGGCAAGCATTAATGGTAGAAGATGTGCCAGTAGCACCTACACTTTACCGTTACAAAATCCACGGTGTAAACAAACGTGTTGTAAACTACACAATCGATCCAGGTTCAGATATTAAATTATTTGAACTCGGTGTAAGTGAATAATTGAAAAAACCGTAAAGTGCATTGCGCACTTTGCGGTTTTTTCAGGTTCTATAATATTTGTTGGGGTTTCTATACAATTCCGCACGCCTGCATGCAAGACGTGAGGCTCGCTACCTGATCCCCAAGCAAGTTTTTCTCAGGAGCAGGGGCATTGGAAGAGCTCGTAATCTGAGCTGGCGTCCGCAAATCCGTACGGAATTGTGTGCATAAAAGAACCAAAAATCGAGTATCCGCTTAGTGAAAGATAAGTAGATACTCGATTTTTATTTTGCTAGATGTTGTCCTAGCTTTTGCTTTTATTAATGTCGCATTTCTTTTCGAATTCGACGGTTTTCACGACGGGCAGGTGCAGTTTCGAATAAACTTTTTTCCATTTCCGTCTCAGGATACACTTTCGCAACCGGTTTTGGACGACCTTCATCGTCAATCGCTACCATCGTAATAAACGATTTCGTCGTTAAATTTCGTTTTCCTGTAATTAAGTTTTTAGCATAGACGCTGACGAATACTTCCATTGAAGTACGTCCTGTCGCACAGACGATGCCTTCTAATTCTAATACTTCTCCAACGACTGCTGGAGATACGAAATCAAGTGAGTCAATCGATGCGGTAACCGTAGGGGCTTGGGCATGCTTCATCGACGTGATCGCTGCGATTTCATCGATGTATGCCATAATTTTACCGCCGAAAATCGTATGGTGGTTGTTCATATCAGGTGGTAATACGAGGCGAGTCGAAATCGTACGTGACTCTCCCATCGGTTTTGTTTCTTTGATCGTCATGGATAGATTCTCCTTTGCTCCTCGCGTTTCAATCTTTCTTCATAAATACAGTTTATGCACGTTCATTATACATTATTTTATATCGAACGGGACAACATTATACAGAAAAAAGAGTTCGATTTGTAATAAATGAGAATCTTCGGTTTGGAAGTTAAATTGTACAAAAATTGTGAATTGATTTTTTGTTAAAAAAGTTGAGCGTAGGAAACATTGAGCGCTGTCTCTTTTGGTACAATAGAAACATTAAAGGAGGGAATGTTCATGTTAAATCAAGCAACAATTGAACGTGTCATAGAAGAAGCATTATCGACAGGCGGTGATTTCGCAGAACTTTTCATTGAAGACGTTACGCGAAATACGATGTCTTTACAAAGTGAAAAAATCGAAAAAATTGTGTCTGGCCGAGATTTTGGTATCGGGATTCGAATTTTTTCAAAATTACAAAGTGTCTATACGTATACGACCGACTTTTCAGAGGAAGGATTGCTACGTGCGGCGAAACGTGCAGCAGTGGCTATCCGTAACGGTCAAGGTGGAACGATACATCCGTTACGTCCTCGTGAAAGAGCGAATCCGATTCATACGATTCAACAATGGCCACAAGAAGTAGAACAAGCGCGTAAAATTTTAGTCATGCGTGAAGCCGATCACATTGCCCGTCAGTATGACAAACGGATTCGTCAAGTCCGCGTCAATTATTTAGATGAAACACAAAATATTTTAATTGCGAACTCAGAAGGAACGTTTGTCGAAGATACGCGCGTTCATAGTCGCCTCAGTATCGTACCTACAGCAGAAGAAGGCTCGAACATTCAAACGGGACATTACGGACCAGGTGCGCATGCAGGGTTTGAGTTTATCGAAAATCTCGATTTGTCCCATTATGCGAACGAAGCATCGCGTATTGCAGTGACGATGCTTGATGCAGATGAATGTCCGAGTGGAAAATTCCCTGTCATTATCGACAATGAATTCGGTGGTGTCATTTTCCACGAAGCGTGCGGCCACGGATTAGAAGCGACAGCGGTCGCAAAAGGGAATTCTGTTTTCGCCGATCGTGTCGGTGAACAAGTAGCGTCATCACTCGTCACATACGTCGACGATGGCACGTTACCGAATGAATGGGGTTCATTAAACATTGACGACGAAGGGGAAAAGACACGACGAAATGTTTTAATAGAAGACGGCATTTTAAAAGGATATTTAATCGATAAATTCAACGGACGCCGCATGAATGCTCAACCGACGGGCTCTTCACGTCGTCAGTCATATCGTTACAATCCGACATCACGTATGACGAATACGTATATTGAGCCGGGTGAAAGTACACGAGAAGACATTATCGCGGATACAGAGTTCGGCATTTACGCGAAATATATGGGCGGAGGATCGGTCAATCCTGCAACGGGTGATTATAACTTCGCTGTAATGGAAGGATATCTCGTTGAAAATGGGAAAATCGGGCGTCCGATTAAAGGAGCGACATTAATCGGAAACGGAGCAGAGACGATTTACAATGTCGATCGTGTAGCAGACGATTTAGCGCATGGAACGGGTATGTGTGGTTCGTTAAGCGGTAGTATTCCCGTCAATGTCGGTCAACCGATGATCCGAGTTTCTGAAATTACCGTAGGCGGAACGAAGGAGGAAATGTAATGGAACGAACACAGTTTAAACGTCAATTAATCGAACGTGCGACGACACGAGGGTTAACAGAAGCGGAAGTTTATATGCAATGGAGCGAATCGTCAACGATTGCTATTTATGAAGGAGAAGTCGATCGTTACGAAACGTCAGACGTCGGAGGGGTTAGTTTACGAGCGCGAATAGACGGAAAAATGGGATATGCATATACCGAAAAATTAGATGAGTCGTCAATCGACTTTTTAATCGACCACGTCGTAGCGAATGCCCAGTCGTTAGACGAAGAGGATGGGACGACATTATTTGAAGGAAGTCCATCTTATCGCACACCTCAATTTTATGACGCGTCACTCGCTACGATTTCGAAAGAAACGATGATTGAACGTTTACTTCAAGTTGAAGAAAAGTTACGCGCATACGATGAACGCATCGAAAAAGTGAATATGTGTCAAATCGTTTCATTTTCGAGCGGAAAAGCGATTCAAAACACACTCGGTTTAGATGTAGAAGAACAAGCAAATGGGTTATATCTCGTTGCTGGTGTTATCGTTACCGATGGAAAAGAAAAGAAAAACGGTTACGACGTTGCGATGATTGAAAAGTGGGAGGCATTTGATCTCGATACGTTCGTTTCACGTGTAGCAAATGAAGCATTACGTCAACTCGGCAGTACGTCTATTCCTTCTGGACATTATCCTGTCGTATTACGCCAAGACGCAGCGACGAGTTTGCTCGGTGTTTTCTTAACTGCTTTTTCAGCGGAAAGTGTTCAAAAAGGAACGTCTCGTTTGAAAGGGAAACTGAACGAACAAATTGCTTCTCCGCACGTAACGATTATCGACAATCCAGAAGACGGTCATCTGTATACACGGACGACGTTTGATGGAGAAGGCGTGGCGACGAAAAAGTGGACAATCGTTCAAGAAGGAACGTTACAAACATTTTTACACAATCGACAAACGGCACAAAAAGATCAAGTCGAAACGACAGGTCATGCATACAAACCGTCTTACAAAGGAACGCTCGGCATTGCGCCACATCACTTTGCATTACAACCGTCTGCATCATCCGTCGAGATGTTACTCGAGTCGATCGACAAAGGCGTTTACATTACGAGTCTTGCAGGGCTACATTCAGGCGCAAACTCGACATCGGGTGATTTTTCACTTGCAGCGAACGGTTACGTTATCGAAAATGGTCAAATTACGCACCCGATTACACAAATGACGATTGCCGGGAACTTTTTCGATTGTTTAAAACAAATTCAAGCAGTTGCCAATGATCCATACGAACAAGGGACGACTGTTTCATCACCGACTATACGTATCGACCGCCTTGCAGTGACTGTCGAACAATAAAATAAGCATTCAAAAAAAGCGTTGAAAAGGTTTCTTCCTTTTCCAACGCTTTTGTTTATTTATTTTGTGCACGTAAAAGGTCGCGAATTTCTTCAAGCAACTCTTCTTTCGTATCTACTTCTGGTTCGGCAGGTGCTTCTTCTTCTTGCTTAATTCGTAATTTCATCGCTAATTTAACGGCCATAAAAATCGAAAACGCAATAATTAAAAAGTCGATAATCGATTGGATAAATGCACCGTATCCGATTGAAGCATCCCCGATCATCCACGTCAACCCTGAAAAGTCGACTCCCCCAAGTAGTACTCCGATTAAAGGTGTAATTAAATTTTCAACGAGTGACGTCACAATTTCTCCGAAAGCGCCCCCGATGACGACAGCGATTGCTAAGTCAAAAATGTTGCCTTTGAAAGCAAACGCCTTAAATTCTTGCCACATATCTTTCATGTTCTTCAGTCTCCTTCTTCTAAACCTTCATTATTGTATAGTCCTGCCCGAACGAAGGCAAGATGAAACATCGAAAAAAGAAAAAGTTATGAAAATGACAAAAAAAGAAGAATAGATTAATAAATCTATTCTCCTAAAATTGTTACATTTTCACGTGACGAGCAAATGTTAAGGTAGGTGTCTTTTTTCTTTGATACCAGTCATAAATTGAAAATGCAGTGATGACGATCACGCTACTTGCTACAATACCACCGACGATATCACTCGGGAAATGGACGCCTAAATAAATCCGGCTTAACCCGATAACGACAACCATTAATGTCGCGAGTGTGAAAAAAGCAAAACGAGCAAAATTCGTTCGATAATTCCGCCATGCGATGTATGCGACCGTCATATAAAAACTAAAAGCAATCATCGTATGCCCACTTGGAAAACTATATCCACTCGCTTCAGCAAGTCGGAAAAATTCCGGACGTGGTCGTTGATATATATATTTTAAAATTTGGTTGAACAGTCCAGTCGCGACGATCACACTGACGAATAAGACAGTTTGTGGCCACTGTTTTAAGTAGAAAAATAAAAATAAAGTGACGGCTGCTGCGAGTATCGCAATCGTTAAGGCTTCACCGAAAAATGTGAACACTTTCATCCAGCGTGTCATCGTATCGCTATGTAAACTTTCAGCGTACGCAATAATAGAACGGTCAAATTGTTGAACGCTTGCATTGCCTTTTACCCATAATCCGACAAAGAAAAAGCCGACGAGTAAAACGATCGCAGCGAGCAATCCAATCGTTAGACGTAATGATAATTCTCTCACGAAAAAAACTCCTTTATGTAGAGCGCAATACGTATAAAATTGCGACCTTTATTCATTATACGTATTATAGTCGATTCTAGAGCAGTGAACAAATGAAAATGATCTGTCACCGTTTCGGATAAGGGAGAGTTATTTCAAGATTTTAGAGAAAGAAGGTCAAAGAGATTGTTTGAATAAAAACTGATAATTCGAACAAATTATGTTATTTGTATACGGATTATGTTATATTCATACATATTATCGACAAGAACGAAAGGGGAAAAGAGGATGGATGATTTACATGAACGAATAAAAGCGTTACGCTTACGTCAAAACTTTACATTGAAAGACATTAGCGATCGAACGGGTTTATCGTTAAGTTTTATTTCACAAGTAGAGCGTGGGTCGTCGTCGTTATCTGTCACATCGTTAAATAAAATCGCAGAAGCATTAAACGTTCCGATTACTTATTTTTTCGAACAGGCAAACCGTTCGACGCATTATTACATTCAAAAAGAAGATCGAGAAAAGTATGATATGCGAGGCCGTGCCGTTCAATATGAACGACTCGCGGGATCTTTTACACAGCGAAAGTTAGAACCACTCTACATTACACTTCCGCCTCATTTTGAAGAACAGACGTATACACATGAAGGGGAAGAATGGTACTACGTTTTGAATGGAGAAGTAACATTTACAATCGAAGAGACGACTTATAAAGTAAAAGAAGGAGAAGTGATGCATTTTCCATCACGCATTCGCCATACGTGGAAAAATGAGACGGCTCAACCAGCTCAGCTTTTATGCGTTGCTATTCCGGTCATTTTCAAAGCATAACGAAACATTGAAAAAGTAATCGTTTTAAAAAATAGTAGGTATAAAAAACGTAACGATTGTAGGGAGTATCCCGACGACCGTTACGTTTTTCGTTTAACCTTTTAAAATTTGAAGTTCACGTGGGAAAGAAGATAAAATTTCGACTTCTCCATCTTCGCCGACTGTGACAGTATCTTCAATACGTACGCCACCTTCACCTTGGATGTAGATGCCCGGTTCAATCGTAAAGACGTTTCCTACTTTCGCTCGTTGTTCGTTATTACCGTGAACAGAAGGCTCTTCGTGCAGTTCGATGCCGATACCGTGTCCGACACGGTTGTTGAAATATTGCCCGTATCCTGCTTCATCAATGACATGTCGCGCCGCTTCGTCGAACGTTTGGAAACGTTCTTTTTCGCGTACGGCAAACATTCCTGCTTCATTTGAAGCGCGAACTGTTTCGTAAATCTCACGTTGACGGTCTGATGCTTCACCGATAATAAACGTTCTCGTAATGTCTGAACAGTAACCGTTCTTCATAACACCGAAATCGATTAATAAATAATCACCAGATTCGAATGCTCGGTCTCCTGGTGAACCGTGTGGTAAAGCAGATTTCGGTCCTGATAAAACGATCGTTGAGAAAGAAGGGCCATCTGCGCCGTGTTGACGCATGAGCTGCTCTAAAATACCGACGAGTTCAGATTCTGTCATTCCGATTTTTACTTGTTGAATACCATCTTCTAACACTTTTTCGATAATGCGAAGTGCTTCTTTTAATGCTTCGATTTCTTCTGCACTTTTTTGCATTCGCTTTTCGTTAATGAACTGTTGAACGTCTACTAATTCGAGAGGGAACGTCTCTTTGAGTAAAAGATAACGTTCGACATTTACCGCACGATTTTCAATTCCAAATTTCCCTGACAAGGTCGGCATATGTTCAGATACGACTTCAAAAGGAAGTTGATCATCTGAAATCGGGACAACCGGACGAATCGTAGAAGCTTCTTCCGCTGCGTCGCGGTCTAATGCCGGAACGAAAAAGACACGTTCCTCTTTGACGACGTCGATCACAAGCGCCATAAAACGCTCATGTGGGTCGGAGTTAAATCCTGTGTAATAAAAGACATTCGCTGGATCATGAATCATTGCCCCGCGGTAGCCGTGTAATTGGAGGTGTTCTGTTAATGCTTGCAGTCGTTGTTCATAAATTGACATGACAAATCGTCACTCCTTCGTAAATTTCAATAAAACGTAATCTTATTTCAGTATGTCACAATTGCGCTAAAAGGGAAAGGGACAAACATGACATTTATCATATCGACCGGTGACAAATGCGTCTACACGGTATAACGAATTCGCCGTAAGATAAAGGTACAAAGAAAAAGGAGAGGTCAATATGAGCAAAGAAAAAACGAAACAATTACACAAACAAGTCGCTCCCTATACGAAATCAGATACGTGGCATAGTGTCGGCCAAATTGTGAATACGATTCCGCCATTTTTCATTCTTTGGTATTTGGCGTATCAGAGCTATCTCGTTCATCCACTATTATCAATTCCATTTGCCATCGTCGCCGCAGGTTTTATGGTCCGTACGTTCATTATTTTCCACGATGCAACCCATAGTTCATTTTTTAAACAAAAATGGGCGAACGATTTAATCGGGAATATTGCAGGGATTTTAACTTTCTTCCCGTATGAACAGTGGAAACGTGAACATATTACGCATCATGCGACGAGTTCAAATTTAGATAAACGAGGAACAGGCGATATTTGGGTTATGACAGTCGAAGAATACGAAAAAGCATCCCGCTGGCAACGACTCGGCTATCGATTATATCGCAACCCACTCGTCATGTTCGGCATCGGTCCGATTTATCTCGTCTTTATTTCGAATCGTTTTAACCGTAAAGACGCTCGTTTAAAAGAGAAGCTCAATACGCATTTCATTTCGCTTATGATTGCGCTCATATCGATCGGCATGATGTTATGGATTGGATGGCAACCGTTCGTCGTCATTCAAGGAACAATCATCTTCGTTGCGGCCTCTCTTGGAATTTGGCTCTTTTACATTCAACATACGTTTGAAGATTCGTATTTTGAAGAAAAAGAAAATTGGAATTACGTACAAGCAGCGGTTGAAGGAAGTTCGTATTACAAACTCCCACGAGTCTTACAATGGCTTACAGGTAATATTGGCTTCCATCACGTGCACCATTTAGCACCCCGCGTACCGAACTATCGTTTAGAGGAAGCACATAACAATGTCCAACCACTGCAAGAAGCTACGACATTAACGTTGAAAACGAGCCTCGAAACGTTGAAGTACAAATTGTACGACACAGAAAATCGTCGATTCGTCACATTCCGGGAAGCTGCACGTCGGAGTCGTTCGAATCAACGACGCGCCGTATCATCATAAAGGGAGAAGAGGAAATGTGTCCGTCACATTTCCTCTTTTTTCTTGAATATTAAAGAAGGAAGGGAACGAAATGACCGATTCTTCTATCCGATTCAATCGAATGCAACGTGTTATACTAAAAGAAAAAAGGAGTCGTCGTATGCAAGAGAAGTGGTATCATATTTTCCCGAAAAGTCCTTTTTTGAGTGTATATGTATGGATTATTTTTAGCGTCTTACCGTTCTTTTTTATTTTTCGTTCTTCTACATTGTATGAAGTCATTCTCGGGTTAAGCGCGATCGTCCTTTTTTTCTTATCTTATTACTTTTCTCGAAAAGCGCGTCCCGGACTCGTTTACATGTGGATCAGTTTTGAAATTATACTTCACGTCATGATGACGCTCATTTTTGGCTACCCCTATTTATCTTTATTTATCGCCTTTTTTATCGGGACGATACGTCAACCGGTTGGTTTTTATATTTTGTATGGTATTCATATTGCTGTAACGATTATTGCAGTAGGCGTTGGATTATTTATCGACCTCGATTTATTTTTACCCCAAATGCCTTTTATTATCGTTGCGATTATCGGAACGATTTTGTTACCATTTAATTTATATTACCGAAATAAACGTGCGAATTTAGAAGGTCAATTAGAAGATGCAAAAGAACAAATATCTGCTTTACACGTCGTCGCAGAACGTGAACGGATAGCACGTGATTTACACGATACATTAGGTCAGAAGTTATCGATGATCGGATTAAAAAGTGAACTGGCTGCTCGGTTTATCGACCGCGATCTCGAAGCGGCGAAAAAAGAGTTGCGTGACATTCGTCAAACGTCGCGTATTGCATTAAAAGAAGTACGCGAACTCGTAGCAGGGATGCGCGCAATTCCACTGAATGAAGAACTTCCTCGCGTACAACAAATGTTAGAAGTCGCAACGATTCAATGTCATATTGAAGGAGACGCAGTGATTAAAAAATTGCCTGCGATTACTGAAAATGTAGTCAGTATGTGTTTAAAAGAAGCGGTGACGAATGTCGTCAAACATAGTGAAGCGACGACTTGTACGATTCGATTCGAACAACAACCGACAGCTTTAGTCGTTCACATTGAAGATGACGGTATCGGCTTACCCGAACATTATGAGTGGAACGGTTCAGGATTTAAAGGGATGCGCGAACGGATTGAATTTTTAAATGGAACGTTACACGTAACCTCTCATCACGGTACGACGATTACGTTACGTGTCCCGAATGTCATTACGCATCAAAAGGAGGAAAAACAATGATCAAAGTCGTCATTGCAGAAGATCAAGGAATGATGCTAGGTGCGATGAGTACGTTACTCAACATGGAAGAAGATATTGAAGTCGTCGGTCAAGCACGAAACGGAAAAGAAGCGATGGAACTTGTGAAAAAGTACAATCCAGACATTTGTTTAATGGATATTGAAATGCCGATTATGACCGGTCTCGACGCTGCAGAACAATTGAAAAACTCGAGTTGTCGCGTCATGATCGTTACGACTTTTGCGCGGGCAGGTTATTTTGAACGAGCACGCAAAGCAGACGTAAGAGGATATTTATTAAAAGATAGCCCGATTGAAGAGCTTGCCGATGCGATACGTGCGATTAATGCTGGACGTAAAATATATGCACCGGAATTGATCGACTTAGCGTACGATGAAGTAGCAGATAATCCATTGACGAATCGTGAAACGGAAGTACTCCGCCTCGTCGCAGAAGGGAAAACGACGAAAGAAATCGCCGGTGAACTTTATTTAGCACCTGGGACGGTTCGCAATTACATTTCAACGATTATCGATAAATTAGAAGTCGGCAATCGGATTGAAGCGATCGTTCGTTCAAAAGAAAAAGGATGGTTCCGTTAACAAAGAAATGCGCCCAAAAGTTGCGATGGGCGTATTTTTTCGTTATTTTGACTAAGGAGAGAAAAACGAGACGTAGAAAGGAAGCAAAATTGTGAAACGACTAGGAATGCTTATTTTGGTGATGCTCCTCATCGGCGGAGGACTTTTTGCATACGTTACGTACGAAAAAAAAGAGCGCGCCCTTCAAGCAGAAAAAGAAAAAATGGAACATATCCGACAACAAAAAGAAGAAGAGGCAAAACGAAATCCACTCGATTTACCACCAAAAGGTGTGCCGGCACAACAAGCGACAACGGAAGCCGAACTCGTATTAAACGTGAATGACGCTTCGATCGTTTATGGTGATAATATTGATACACCACTGGCGATTGCCAGTTTAACGAAGATGATGACACAATATTTAATTTTACAAAAGATTGAAGAAGGGACGATGACGTGGGAGACGACGTACCGTTTAGAAGAAGACTTTTTACAAGGGTACGATCGAACAGAAATTGCCGCAATTGGATTACGAGAAGCAAAAGATTATACAGTTCGTTATTTGTTCGATGCAATGACTGTCGCAAGCGCCAACGATGCAGCTGTAGCACTTGGTAACTTGTTAGCAGGATCAGAAGAAGCATATACGAAACAAATGAATGAAACAGCGGCTCAGCTCGGCCTACAACATACACATTATTACAATGCGACAGGGTTGCCAGCAAATGGTCACCATAATTACAGTACAGCACGCGATTTAGCGAAATTAGCATATGCTATTTTAACAGAATATCCAGATATTACGCGTTATACGAGTCAGACGTACGTGACGAGTGAATATGGTGAAAAACATTATACGACGAACTGGTTGCTAAGTGGAATGCCTGTTGCACATGAAGGTGTAGACGGTTTTAAAACAGGATATACCGACGAGGCGGGTCCTACATTCGTTGCCACAGGTGTACAAAATGACCAACGTTACGTCATCGTCTTATTGAATGCAGCAATAGAAGGAGACGATAAAAAAACGCCGAAGTTTAAACGAGCAGCACATTTAATCGACTTTTTCTTTCCTGTTCCTCATGAGTGAATAGTAGAAAAAGAATGGTGAGATTTTATAATGTGAAAAAGGAATGCCACTAAAAAAAGAGCGGCATTTCTTTTTATATTTCACGCCAAGTTTTAGAGTAATCCCCTTAGATTCCTTAAAAAATAGTTCTTTTCATAATGTTTTTAAAATGCGAATAGTTCTTTAGGTACATCACAATGGACCTACTATATGATATATTAATACTAAATCATCTTGATTTAAATATAGTTTGAGGGGGAGAAATATGTTAAAAGGAAGCATTCAAACGAAATTATTTGCAGCATTTGGAACGATGATTGCACTTATACTCGTCGTCGGAGGCCTCGGTTATTGGACGATGAACAAAACAGATAAAGAATATACGACTTTAATCGACGTTGATGTTGCGCTCGTTGAAGTGCTTGATGATGTTCGTGTAGAACAAGCACAAGTCACGAGTGACATGCGAGGGTATATGATTTATCGAGACCGTACATACTTAGAATCATTAAATGAAAATCAACAACAATTGACAGACGATTTAGTTCTTTTAGAACAATCGATGCGTGAAGAAAACAATCGTAAATTGGCAAAAGAAGCACAAACGATTGCCGCTTCTTACAATCAAGCAGTAGATGAATTAGTACAAGCGGTAGATGCGGAAGATGCCGCAAAAGTCCAAACATTAGGGGCAGAAATGGCGAGCGACAGCCGTTCGTTATTAGCACTTATTACAGAAATGGATCAAGCAATTCACGACCGACTCAATAGCGAAACGGACGTATTAAGTAAATCGATTGCCAAAACGAGCCTTATTATCGGACTCGGTATTGTAGTAGCAACGATTATCGGATTAACGATTGCGTACTTTATTAGCCGTTCGATCGTTAACCCTGTTCGCCGTTTAACACATCATATTCAAGAAATGGCTGAAGGAAATTTACGTTTAGAGAACTTACCAGTAGAAGGAAAAGACGAAATTGCGACGATGAGTACATCATTTAATACGATGTTAAGTCGTTTATCGAATTTAGTTCGCGGGTTAAACGATTCATCATCGAACTTAGCAGCACAATCCGAACAACTATCTGCAAGTTCTGAAGAAAGTTTAGCAAGTTCAGAAATGGTAGCTCGCGCAGCGGAAAAAAATACAGAAAATAGCGAAACACAAGCAGAGCACGTTGCACAATCGGTTCAAGCGATGAATGAAGTATCGCGCGGTGTCGACCATATTTCAGAAAGTAACGAAGAGATGTTACAATCTGCTGTTGAAATGGGCGATTACATTAACGAAGGACGTACGGTAATCGGCGATGTGTCTGAACAAATGGGCGAAATTTTCGAAACGATTAAACAATCGACAGAAATGATGGATGAAATGGCGAAAAAATCAGCCGAAATTCAAGAAGTATCATCCCTCATTACGAACATTTCAGAACAGACGAACTTACTCGCTTTAAACGCAGCGATTGAAGCAGCACGAGCAGGAGAACACGGTGCAGGATTTGCCGTCGTTGCAAACGAAGTTCGTCAACTTGCAGAAGAGTCACATAAATCGGCTGCGAAAATCGATGAAATGATTGCAGACGTTTATGGAGCTTCTCAACAAGCAGTCGCTTCGATTCGTACAGGAGAAGAAAAAGTACACGAAGGATTGAACCGTTCGAATGAATCACTTGAAGTATTCGGTCATATTGAGTCGTCTGTAACGAATGTCGGCGAAATGATCGAAAGTGTATCGGCAGCAATTCAACAAATCCAGGCGATGACAGAAAGCGTCATGACGAGCTCAGAAAGTCTCCGTGGATTAGCAGAAGAAGCAGCAGCGAGCGCGCAAGAAACAGGTGCTGCAACAGAAGAACAACTCGCAGCGATGCAAGAAATTACGACAAGTACAGAATCACTTGCAAAGTTAGCTGAAGATTTACAAGAAGAAGTCCAACAATTCCGCGTCTAATGTAACGCAGAATGCGAGTCTTACACTCCTTTTATTTGACGAGCGAATCGTTGAAATGGGAGTGTAAGACTTTTTGTTGTTCGTGAAACAGTTCGAACATACTTTCGTCAATCGTTGCGAGAATAGAAAGACGCTGATAAGATAACGCTACAAATCTTTTTTTGAGGAGGCCCTTTATGGCAAAGCGAAAAACGAAATTTATGTGTAGAGAATGTGGATACGAATCGCCAAAATGGATGGGGCGTTGTCCAGGCTGTGGTGAATGGAATACGATGGACGAAGCAATCGTCGCGAAACAAGTGAAAGGGCCAAGGGGAGCATTTCAAACAGGGACACCGACTGAGACGAAAGCTGTACCTGTTACGGATGTACAATCACAAGAAGAACCACGCGTAGAAACGGATTTAGAAGAATTAAACCGTGTGCTCGGTGGAGGAATTGTACCGGGTTCGCTCATTTTAATCGGAGGAGATCCAGGTATCGGAAAGTCGACGTTACTTTTACAAGTGAGCGCGATGTTAGCGGAAGCGAAAGAACGTGTTTTATACGTATCAGGTGAAGAGTCGATTCGCCAAACGAAAATGCGAGCAGAACGTCTCGGCGTGACATCAGATGAGCTATACGTTTACGCTGAAACGGATTTATCGCTTATCCACGATACGATTTATTCCGTAAAACCGAACTTCGTCATTATCGACTCGATTCAAACGATTCATCACCCGGAAGTGACGAGTGCACCGGGAAGTGTAACTCAAGTACGGGAAAGTACAGCCGAACTCATGCGGATTGCTAAAAGTGAAGGAATCGCTATTTTCCTCGTCGGTCACGTCACGAAAGAAGGACAAATTGCAGGACCGCGTATTTTAGAACATATGGTCGATACCGTTTTATATTTTGAAGGAGACCGTCACCATACGTACCGAATATTACGAAGTGTAAAAAACCGTTTCGGTTCGACAAATGAAATGGCAATATTTGAAATGGCACAAAGCGGGTTAAAAGAAGTGCTAAATCCATCTGAACTCTTTTTACGAGAACGAGCGAAAAGTGGAGCCGGTTCAACCGTCGTCGCTTCAATGGAAGGGACACGTCCGATTTTAGTTGAAATTCAAGCGCTCGTTACACAATCGAGTTTTAATTATCCGAAACGAATGGCGACGGGAATCGAACAAAACCGTGTGTCGTTATTACTTGCCGTATTAGAAAAGCGGATGGGAATGTTGCTACAAGCGCAAGATGCTTACATTAAAGTAGCCGGTGGTGTTCGTTTAGATGAACCCGCAATTGACCTCGGTGTATTAATAAGTATCGTCTCGAGTTATAACGAAAAGACTGTCGGCTTATCCGACTGTTTCATCGGTGAAGTCGGATTAACAGGAGAAGTTCGACGCGTTTCGCGAATCGAACAACGGGTAAATGAAGCAGCAAAACTCGGATTTACACGTATTATCGTACCGGCTGCGAATTTAGACGGATGGGAATTTCCAAGAGGTGTCGAAGTAGTTGGCGTTGACAACATTCAACAAGCCGTCCGACTTGCCTTTCAAGACAGTCGTGCATAATGTACCTCTCCTTTAGGAACTATTCACGAAATGATAAGTCCTATAAGGAGAGGTTTTTTAAAAGAAAGTGATAGACTAAAAGGGAACAAAGGAGAAAAGGAAGGGGGAAATGAGATGTTGAAAAAAGTTATGCAATTTTTATTCGTCATCGTCGGCGGTGTTGCAGGTGTTCTTGCGTTTCCGTCATTATTTAACATCTTTCAATGGACGCAACACCCATTGATTCATAACGTATATGTCGCAGCGTTAATCGGTGCATTCGCTTTCGGATTACTCGGACTTTTTTTAGTTTCACCTATTATTCAATTGATCGAATGGTTTGAACAACAATTATTACGAGCACCTGTTGTCGATATTATATTTGGAACGTTCGGCTTAATTATCGGCTTAATCGTCGCAGTATTATTAAGTTTTGGTGTGATCAGTTTAGATATTCCATTTGTTACAGAAGTTGGACCGATCGTTTTAACACTTATTTTTGGATATCTCGGATTCCAAATTGGATTTCAAAAGCGAAATGAAATAATGAAAGCGCTCTTACAATGGAAAACGGGAGATCGCGAACGAGACCAAGACGATGAACAGATGAAACGCTACAAAGTATTAGATACGAGTGTTATTATTGATGGGAGAATTGCAGATATTGCAGCGACTCGTTTTTTAGAAGGCGTGCTCGTCGTACCGCAGTTCGTTTTAACGGAGTTACAACATATTGCTGACTCTTCAGATTCTTTAAAACGGACAAAAGGTAGAAGAGGACTCGACATTTTAAAGCGACTCCAAGAAGATCCGCACGTAACGGTTGAAATTACGAATGTCGATTTTGAAGACGTTGCAGAAGTCGATTTAAAACTCGTACGTCTCGCTAAAAAAATTGACGGTTTCGTCGTAACGAACGATTTTAATTTAAATAAAGTAGCCGATTTGCATGGTGTAGAAGTGCTCAATATTAATGATTTATCAAATGCGGTGAAACCTGTCGTTATACCAGGAGAAAGAATGACATTGACAGTCATTAAAGAAGGAAAAGAACATCATCAAGGGATCGCTTATTTAGAAGATGGAACGATGATCGTCGTAGAAGACGGAAAACGTCATATCGGCGAGACGATTCAAGCCGTCGTGACGAGTGTACTTCAAACGTCGGCAGGTCGTATGATTTTCGCGCGCCCGAAGGAGTGAAAAAGTGGAACGTTACACAGTGATGCTTCCAGCAGCTGGCAGTGGTACACGGATGGGAGCAGGTTACAATAAATTGTTTTTAGAATTATCGAATATGCCGATTCTCGCACATACGTTACGTATATTTGAACGAGATGATCGGTGTGAAGCGATGATTTTAGCGATAAAAAAAGAAGAACGCTCAGAAATTGAACGGGTATTAGAAGAGTACAACATTACGAAAGTCCAAACGTTCGTCGAAGGTGGAAAAGAGCGTCAACATAGTGTGCACGCTTGTTTAGAAGCGTACAATGGGGCGCCAGAAAGTATCGTGCTCGTCCATGATGCAGCACGGCCCTTTTTACGTCAGTCGACAATTCATTCGCTCGTTATGAAAGCAAAAGAAATAGGCGGGGCAATCGCAGCGGTTCGTGTGAAAGATACGACGAAACGTGGACGCGATGGTCTCGTTACTGAAACGTTGCAGCGAGACACACTTTGGACGATTCAAACGCCGCAAGCTTTTCAATACAATATATTGTATGAAGCATCGAAGCGGGCGTTGAAAGAACAATTCGCAGCAACGGACGAATCGATGCTCGTCGAATACGTCGGAAAAGACGTTGCACTCGTTGAAAGTACGTACGATAATATTAAAATGACGACACCGGAAGATTTAGCATTCGGTGAAATTATTTTACGCAGAAAAGGAGAACAGCGATGATACGAATAGGACAAGGGTTTGACGTGCATGCATTTGCAGAAGGGCGTCCACTCATTTTAGGAGGAATTGATATTCCGTACGCACGAGGACTAGCAGGACATTCGGATGCAGATGTCGTGTTACACACGATTACAGATGCAGCACTCGGTGCAGTTGGATTACGTGATATCGGAACACATTTTCCAGATACAGATGAAGCGTTCAAAGATGCTGATTCTGCAATTTTACTTGAAAAAGCGTGGGCACTTATCCGTGACAAAGGGTACGTTTTAGGGAATGTCGATATTACAATTATGGCAGAACGTCCGAAAATGGCACCACATATCGACCGCATTCAAGCACGAATTGCACAATTGCTTGAAGCAGAAATCGATCAAGTAAACGTGAAAGCGACGACGACCGAAAAGCTAGGATTCGTCGGAAGAGAAGAAGGAATTGCAGCACTTGCTGTGATTTTACTCGTTCGAGAAGGGTGACGTTTTCAAAATCGTATGAAACGTGTTAAAATAGAAGATGTAATTTTAAAAACGATCGGAGAGGTACAAATGACGAAAAAAGTTCGTGTACGCTATGCGCCGAGCCCAACTGGACATTTACATATTGGGGGAGCTCGTACCGCATTATTTAACTATTTATTTGCACGTCACAATGATGGAGAATTTATTATTCGAATTGAAGATACAGACGTTGAACGTAATATCGAAGGCGGCGAAGCTTCACAAATCGAAAACTTAACGTGGTTAGGGTTCGAATACGATGAGGCGCCACATATCGGTGGACCGTATGGACCGTATCGTCAAACAGAACGTTTCGATATTTATACGAAATATGCAGAACAATTGTTAGAAGAAGGTCACGCATACAAATGTTTCTGTACGACAGACGAGTTAGAAGAAGAGCGTGAAGCGCAAAAAGCAAAAGGTATCGCAGCGCCGATGTATTCAGGCAAATGCCGTCACTTATCAGCAGAAGAAGTAGCTGAAAAAGAAGCAGCAGGTGAAGCATACACATTACGTGTTCGTGTTCCTGAAAACGTGACGTACCGCTTTACAGATCTCGTACGTGGTGAAGTCGCATTCGAGTCAAAAGATATCGGAGATTGGGTTATTGTAAAAGCTAACGGTATCCCAACGTACAACTTCGCGGTCGTCATTGATGACCACTTAATGGAAATGACACACATTTTCCGTGGAGAAGAACATTTAACGAATACACCGCGTCAAATGATGATTTTCGATATGCTCGGCTGGGAACATCCGACATTCGGTCATATGACGTTAATCGTGAATGAAGACCGTAAAAAATTGTCAAAACGTGACGAGTCGATCATTCAATTCGTTTCACAATACCGTGACTTAGGCTTTTTACCAGAAGCGATGTTTAACTTCTTCGCTTTACTCGGCTGGTCACCGGGTGGCGAAAACTCAGAGCGTGAAATTTTCTCTAAAGAAGAGTTAATCAAAATTTTCGACGTCGAACGTTTAGCGAAATCACCGTCAATGTTTGATAAAGAAAAATTAACGTGGATGAACAACGCATACATTAAAGAATTGTCAGAAGAAGACGTCGTTGCACTTGCGCTTCCGTTTTTACAAAAAGAAGGACGTCTCCCTGAACAACTTTCAGCAGAAGAAGCTGAGTGGGCGAAACGTTTAATTTTACTTTACCAAGAGCAATTACATTACGGCGCTGAAATTGTAAAATTAACGGAGCAATTTTTCACAGAAGCGATCGATTACGATGAAGCAGCGAAAGAAGTGCTCGCAGGTGAACAAGTACCAGAAGTCATGCAAGCATTTGCAGAAGAGTTAGAAGCACTTGAAGTATTTGAAGCAGCGGAAATTAAAAAATCGATTAAAGCTGTTCAAAAGAAAACAGGTCATAAAGGGAAAAACTTATTTATGCCGATCCGTGTCGTCACAACAGGTGAAACACGTGGACCAGAATTACCAGATGCGATTGAATTAATCGGTAAAGAGACGATATTAAACCGCGTACGTCAATTCGCAAACTAAACGCAACGATTGAGGAAAGTGAGTCGAGACGAAATTTACAGAGAAGGCGAATTGCTGAGAACGCCAATTAACGTCGACTAGGATGCCCCTCATAGCGCAATCTCGAAAAAAGAAGTAAAGATTGCGGCTCACCGCCGTTATCGGTGATAAGGTGAAGGGGAAATCCCCTTAATCGGAGTGGAACCGCGCAAAAGCGTCTCTGTCAATCGATAGAGGCGTTTTTTGTGCGTATAAGGAAAGAAAAAGAGGAGGTTCATTTTATGACGTTTCGTTTATTAACACGTATGAAAGAAGATATTGATTGTGTGCTCTGTCGGGACCCCGCAGCGCGTAGTCGTGCAGAAGTCGTATTAACGTATTCCGGTGTCCATGCGATTTGGTTTCACCGTGTCGCTCATTGGCTCTTTCGCCGTAATTTCCACTTTTTTGCACGCGCTACATCTCAAATGAGTCGCCTCGTCACAGGTATTGAAATTCACCCGGGTGCCCAACTCGGTCGTCGTCTATTTATCGACCACGGGATGGGAGTCGTCATTGGTGAAACGTGCGAAATTGGAAACGACGTGACAATTTACCAAGGCGTTACACTCGGCGGGACAGGAAAAGAGCAAGGAAAACGTCACCCGACATTAGAAGATGGGGTGCTCGTGGCAGCTGGAGCAAAAGTACTCGGCTCGATTACGATCGGCGAAAATAGTAAAGTCGGTGCAGGATCGGTCGTTTTAAAAGACGTACCACGTAATTCGACGGTCGTCGGCGTACCTGGAAAAGTCGTCATTTCAAACGGTGTCCGCGTCAAAAATCAATTCGAACACCAAAATATGCCGGACCCTGTTGCTGATAAATGTCGTGCTTTACAAGCGCAAATTGATACGTTGACGGAAAAAGTAGCATCCCTTCAACGTCAATTAGAAGAGGAGAGAGGTACATTATGATTCAAATTTACAACACGTTGACGCGTAAAAAAGAACCGTTCGTTCCGATGACAGAAGGAAAAGTAAAAATGTATGTTTGTGGACCGACAGTTTACAACTACATTCATATCGGGAACGCTAGACCAGCTATCGTCTTCGATACAGTACGTCGTTATTTAACGTATAAAGGATTTGACGTTCATTACGTATCGAACTTTACCGACGTAGATGACAAAATTATTCGTGCTGCGAATGAACTCGGAGAAGATGTTCGTCAATTAACCGATCGTTTCATCCAAGCCTATCACGAAGATGTCGGTGCGCTCGGTTGCCAAAAAGCAGACGCACATCCACGAGTAACCGATCATATTGAAGATATCGTCGCATTTATCGACGTACTCGTTCAAAAAGGATTCGCTTACGAAGTAGACGGTGACGTTTATTTCCATACCGACCGATTTGAACAATACGGAAAACTATCTCACCAGTCGATCGACGAATTACGCGTCGGCGCCCGTATTGAAAAAAATGAAGCGAAACAAAACGCGCTCGACTTCGCATTATGGAAAAAAGCGAAAGAAGGCGAAATCGCGTGGGACAGTCCGTGGGGGAAAGGTCGTCCTGGCTGGCATATTGAGTGTTCCGTCATGGCGCGAGAACATTTAGGAGATACAATCGACATTCATGCCGGCGGACAAGATTTAACGTTCCCTCATCATGAAAACGAAATTGCACAATCCGAAGCGCATAACGATACGACGTTTGCGAATTATTGGATGCATAACGGACATATTAATATCGATAACGAAAAAATGAGTAAATCGCTCGGGAATTTCGTACTCGTTCACGATATTCGTCAAGAAATTGATCCGAACGTCTTACGATTTTTCATGTTATCTGTTCATTATCGCCAGCCGATTAACTTTTCACGTACGCTCGTCGAAAGTGCCGCGAACGGTTTAGAGCGTATCCAAAATGCTTACGACCAAATCGTGCACCGTTTAGAGACATCGACGAACTTAGGAGAAGAAACGACACGTTGGATGACGATAATCGATGAGCAAATCAACGCTTTCGAACAGTCGATGAACGATGATTTCAACACAGCGAATGCAATAGCTGCTATTTTTGAACTAGCAAAACAAGCGAACATTTATGCGAAAGAAAACCAAACGAATGAAGCCGTTTTACGTCATTTCCGCGATACGTTTCGCCGTTTAATGGACGTACTCGGTGTTGCAGTCGAACGAGAACAAACATTACTTGATGAAGAAATTGAAGCACTGATGGAAGAACGTCAACAAGCACGTCAAAATCGTGACTTTGCGCGCGCAGACGAAATTCGTGACACGTTAAAAGAACGTGGCATTTTATTAGAAGATACGCCGCAAGGACCACGCTGGAAAAGAGGATAATCGTTGAAGCAAATGAAACGAGGAGACGTCAAACAGTTGAACGCACTTACACTCGCGTATATGGGAGATGCGGTATATGAACGCCACATCCGTCAACATCTCATCGCAAGTGGTTTGACGAAACCGAATAAATTGCACCATATTGCAACAAAATACGTCTCAGCAAAAGCGCAAGCGACAATTGTATTTGCGTTACAACAATCGCAATTTATGACGGAAGAAGAACAATCGGTATTACGCCGTGGACGTAATGCGAAATCGCATAGTATTCCAAAAAATACGAGCGTTCAAACGTACAATTATAGTACCGCTTTTGAAGCTGTTATCGGTTATTTATATTTGCTCGGAGAAACAGAGCGACTTTATGAATGGATGGAACAGGCCGTATCGATTATCGAAAAAGGAGGAGAAGCGAAATGACAAATGAACAAGAATGGATTGGGGGAAAAAATCCCGTCCTCGCCGCATTAAAATCAGATCGTGATTTAAATAAAATTTGGGTTGCTGAAGGATTAAATAAAAAAACATACCATGAAATTGCGGATTTAGCGAAAAAGCAAAAAGTAGTCGTGCAAACAGTACCTCGCAAACGACTCGACCAAATGCTCGATATGGAACATCAAGGAATCGTTGCAAGTATCGCTGCTTATGATTATGCGACGATTGATGATATTTTTGCTCAAGCGGAACGAGCAAACGAAGACCCATTTTTTATTATTTTAGATGAATTAGAAGATCCTCACAATTTAGGTTCTATTTTACGAACAGCAGATGCTGTCGGTGTACACGGTGTCATTATTCCGAAACACCGTTCGGTTGCTTTAACGAGTACCGTTGCAAAAGCATCAACAGGTGCAATCGAATACGTACCTGTCGTCCGCGTGACGAATTTATCACAAACGGTAGATACGTTAAAAGAGCGAGGCATTTGGGTAGCAGGGACAGACGCTGCTTCAGCAGGAGCTGTTGATTATCGTCGTATGGATGCGACGTTACCGCTTGCGGTCATTATCGGAAATGAAGGAAAAGGAATATCGAAACATTTAAAAAAGCGTTGTGACTTTTTATACCATATTCCGATGCAAGGAGAAATATCATCGTTAAATGCATCAGTAGCGACCGCACTTTTAATGTATGAAGTGTACCGTAACCGTCATCCGCTTCCGTCGAAAAAGTGAGGCAAGACGTTTTAATTGTCGACGGCTACAATATTATTGGAGATTGGCCTGAACTCCAACAACTAAAAATGAAAAATTTAGCATTGGCGCGCGATGCACTACTCGAACGTATGAGCGAATATCAAGCACAGACGAAAGCGCGCGTCATTATCGTTTTCGACGCGTATATGCGTGAAGGAATTGAAACGCATGGGAAATATCGTAATATTGAAGTCGTTTTTACACGTGAAAACGAAATTGCAGATGAGCGAATCGAAAAGCTCGTCACCGAAATGAACGATCGACGAACGAATATTCATGTCGCAACATCTGATGCGACCGAACAATGGGTTATCTTCGGAAAAGGTGCCAGTCGAATGTCCGCTCGCGAACTTCAACTCGCTTACGAACAAATGGGTTCGAACGTTACGACTCGTGTACGGAAAATACAGCGTACCCCGCAACGAATGACGACATCCGATCGAATCGACGATCAAACGAAACAACAACTTGAAAAAATGCGTCGTGGTTTTTTTGAGTAATTTAAATTGCATTTATAAAAGCAATTCAGAATGCCTCGTCTAATTGACACGATTTCTTCCAAGTGGTATTCTGTAACTGACTACGCTTGTAGGTGATAGTATGTCTACTAAAATGATTTTAAGTTGTACACGTTGTCATCAACGAAATTACGTGCAACAACGACCAAAAAAACGACAAACCGAACGTTTACAGCTGAAAAAATATTGTAAACATTGCAATGCAAGTACATTGCATAAAGAAACGATTTAAAAGGAAGATTGTCGAGATGTTTAAATTGTGATACAATCCCGACGACGTATAGATTCCTTTCAAACGATTGTAAAAAGAGACGTCTAAGAGAACCGTCGGAACAGCGGGGATAGCTTAAACGAGAATTTTTTCGTATTAAGAATTTCGTGATACGTCATGAGAAGTTCCAGAGTTGAACTTATATGTTCGGAGGTTACGAATTTATGAAAAAGATCACCGGATTTTTTAAAGCCGTACTGAACGAAATGCGAAAAGTCAGTTGGCCGAAAAAGAAAGAACTACGCAAGTATACTATCGTCGTAATTACGACGGTTGTCTTCATGGCAGTTTATTTCGGCGTTATCGACTACGGTATTTCGCAAATAATGAATTGGTACATTTCATTATAGACTGACGTATACATTTGGAATATATTTGAATACATGCGAAAGATCCCGTTTTTTAGGAACGGGTTTTTTCAGTTTGTCATCCGATTTTGAAAAATAAAAGGAGGGACGGACGAAAAGTCCTCACCGCTATGGAATTAACGAAAAATTGGTACGTCGTACAGACGTATTCAGGACATGAAAACAGTGTAAAAATGAACTTGGAAAAACGTGTAGAAACGATGGAAATGCAAGACCAAATTTTCCAAGTGATCGTCCCGGAAGAAACAGTAGAAGAAGTAAAAGACGGAAAGAAAAAAACGTATCAACGTAAAATTTTCCCAGGATACGTATTAGTCGAATTAATTATGACGGATGATTCATGGTACGTCGTACGAAATACGCCAAACGTAACAGGCTTCCTCGGTTCATCAGGTGGAGGAGTCAAGCCGACGCCGTTATTACCAGAAGAAGTCGAATCAATTTTACAAAAAGTAACGGAAGAAACGACATCTGTCGACCTTTCAATTGGCGACGAAGTCGAAATTTTAAGTGGACCTTTCGAACATTTCCAAGGAAAAGTTCAAGAAGTCGACTTAGAAATCGAAAAAGCGACAGTACTTGTCGATATGTTCGGACGCGAAACGAAAGTAGAACTCGAGTTTGAGCAAGTACGCAAAGTTTCTTAAGAAAGGACTTGCGTCATTTAGAAAAAGGTGGTATCATTTCAAAGGTCAGGCGTACATTTAAAATGTACGTTACCTGTATCTACCGGCATTAGTCGATAGACACATATTGAAGTGGGAGGGGCAACCCAGTGACCACATTACGGACTTTAAGGAGGTGTGTCTCGTGGCTAAAAAAGTAAGCACAATGGTAAAATTACAAATCCCAGCAGGGAAAGCAAACCCGGCACCACCAGTTGGACCAGCATTAGGTCAAGCAGGTATTAACATTATGGGATTCTGTAAAGAATTCAACGCAAAAACAGCAGATCAAGCAGGTATGATTATTCCTGTTGAAATTACTGTATTTGAGGACCGCTCATTTACATTCATTACAAAAACTCCACCAGCGTCAATTTTACTCAAAAAAGCAGCTAAAATCGATAAAGGTTCAGGTGAACCAAACAAGAAAAAAGTTGCTACTGTAACGAGTGATCAAGTACGTGAAATCGCGGAGTTAAAGATGGAAGACTTAAACGCTGCATCAGTTGAAGCTGCGATGGAAATGGTTAAAGGTACAGCGCGAAGCATGGGAATTACAGTTAAGTAATTGTTTATGAACGCGTATGTCTTTTATGAGGGTTGCGCGTTTATTTAAAAATGCGCAACCTTATTCGTGGGAGGGTTAATCCGCTAGTACCACAAACGAGGAGGAAATATTAATGGGTAAAAAATTCGAAGACGCGATCAAAAAAGTTGACCGCGAAAAAGAATATGAATATACAGAAGCAATCGAACTCGCAAAAGAAACGAGCACGACAAACTTCGACGCAACAGTAGAAGTTGCATTCCGTTTAAACATTGACACTGCGAAAAACGATCAACAGATTCGTGGAGCAGTCGTTCTTCCAAACGGAACAGGTAAAACACAAACTGTTTTAGTTTTCGCAAAAGGCGAAAAAGCGAAAGAAGCAGAAGCTGCAGGAGCAGACTTCGTTGGCGACGCAGAATTAATCGAAAAAATCCAAGGTGGATGGTTCGGTTTTGACGCAGTCGTTGCAACACCTGACATGATGGGTGAAGTTGGTAAAATCGGACGTGTCTTAGGACCTAAAGGTTTAATGCCAAACCCTAAAACAGGAACAGTTACTTTCGACGTCGCAAAAGCGGTAGAAGAAATTAAAGCAGGTAAAGTAGAGTACCGTGCAGATAAAGCAGGTATCATCCACGCGCCAATCGGAAAAGTGTCATTTGAAACAGATGCACTCGTGAAAAACTTTGAGAAAATGTTCAACACAGTTCTTAAAGCACGTCCAGCGGCTGTAAAAGGTGTATACATGAACTCATTACACGTTACAACTACAATGGGACCTTCTGTTAAAATTGATCCTTTAACAGCAGTTCCAGAAGACGACGAATAATCATTGACAAATAGAAAGAGCATATGATATGCTCTTTCTTGGTTAATTTTATAACATTTGTACCGAAGACAGTAGGGGCGACTTGTCGTATAATGATCCTACCGAGGACGGATTAGTTTTTTAAACATAACTATTCTACTCTCATGTCTTCTTATGGAAGAATGGGAGTTTTTCTTTTATCGGTACTAGTGAAATTGTCAGGGAGGTGTCAAGATGAGCAAAGTATTACAAGCTAAACAAGCAGTAGTAACTGAAATTGCAGACAAAATGAAAGTTTCGCCAGCAGTTTTAGTCGTAGACTACCGTGGACTTAAAGTAGAACAAGCGACTGAATTACGTAAACAATTACGTGAAGCAGGCGTAGACTTCAAAGTTTACAAAAACACGATGACACGTCGTGCAGCTGAAGAAACAGGTTACGAAGCGTTAGTTCCACACTTAAAAGGACCAAACGCGATCGCATTCGCACCAGAAGGCGACGTAATCGCTCCAGCGAAAGTATTACACGGCTTCGCGAAAGAAAACGAAGACTTAGTAATTAAAGCAGGCGTTATCGAAGGTGAAGAAGTTTCAGTAGAAGAGATTCAAGCTCTCGCAGAACTTCCATCACGCGACGGTCTTTTATCTATGCTTCTCAGCGTTCTCCAAGCACCAATGCGCAACGTTGCACTCGCAACAAAAGCAGTGGCAGACAAGAAAGCAGAAGAAGGCGAAGAAGAAGGCGCGTAATTTTTACCGAGCGGTATAAGCTCGCAAACTAAAAAACAAAACCTATTAGGAGGAAATTTACAATGACTACAGAACAAATCCTTGATGCAATCAAAGAAATGACTGTGCTTGAACTTAACGACTTAGTGAAAGCAATTGAAGAAGAATTCGGAGTAACAGCTGCAGCACCAGTTGCAGTAGCAGCAGCAGGTGGAGCAGCAGGCGGAGCTGAGCAATCAGAATTCGACGTTGTTCTTGCAGAAGCTGGAGCACAAAAAATCAAAGTTATCAAAGCAGTTCGCGAAATTACAGGCCTCGGCTTAAAAGACGCGAAAGCAATGGTAGACGAAGCGCCTAAAGCAGTTAAAGAAGGCGTAGAAAAAGAAGAAGCAGAAGAAATCAAAGCTAAACTTGAAGAAGTTGGCGCAGTAGTAGAACTTAAATAAGAACTACTTTCCTGTATGAAGAGGAGATGTTCGTAACGTGAACATCTCCTTTTTGTTTGAATTCTTTCTTTCATTTCGTCACGCATTTTAGTGAAAGCGAAGGAAGAAAGGTAGCTAAATTTAATATTTTGCTGATCTCGACACAACTTCGAAGAAAAGTGAAGCGACCGATAAAAGAAGATTGTTGCATAAAAGAAAAATAAAATGTATATATAAACGAAAAAAGTAAGTTTGTCAAGGATAAAAATTGACTTCGTATGAAAAATGTGCTAGCATTATATAATGCATATAATGTTGCACTTTTATGCCTATTTACAAGTTGATGATTGAAGTATAAGTAAAGTAATGAAACTGAAAATGAGCTCAAGAAGACTCGTTTTCTTTTTGTTTTTTCGCTCACTTGTATCGTTACGAGTGACGAAAAACGACTATTGTTTGAGGGGTGAAAGAGTTGACAGGTCATTTAGTACAATACGGTCAACACCGTCAGCGTAGAAGTTTTGCGCGAATCGAAGAAGTGTTAGATTTGCCAAACTTAATTGAAATTCAGACGGCATCT
>JASLJC010000049.1 GCA_030152585.1 Savagea sp.
ATGAAACAATTACTTGAAGCTGGTGTACATTTCGGACACCAAACACGCCGTTGGAACCCGAAAATGAAAAAATACATTTTCGTAGAACGTAACGGTATTTACATCATCGACTTACAACAAACAGTTAAAATGTTAGGTGATGCGTACAACGTCATGCGTCAAATCGCAGCGGACGGAGGAAAAGTTCTTTTCGTCGGTACGAAAAAACAAGCGCAAGATTCTATTCGTGAAGAAGCAGAGCGCTCAGGACAGTATTTCGTTAACCAACGTTGGTTAGGTGGAATGCTTACAAACTTCCAAACGATCCAAAAACGTGTATCACGTATGAAAGAGATCGAGAAAATGAAAGAAGAAGGCATTTTCGAAGTACTTCCTAAAAAAGAAGTTTCTGAATTAGAAAAAGAACACGCACGCTTAATGAAATTCTTAGGCGGTATTCGTGATATGAAACAGTTACCAAGCGCTGTCTTTATCGTAGACCCACGTAAAGAGCGTATTGCAGTAGCAGAAGCAAATAAATTAAACATCCCTATCATCGCGATGGTCGACACGAACTGTGACCCAGATGAAATCGACTACGTCATCCCGTCAAACGACGATGCAATCCGTGCAGTTCGTTTAATTACGAGCAAAATGGCAGATGCAATCATCGAAGGACAACAAGGTGAAGATGACGCAGCAGCAGAAGCTGAAGTAACAGCAGAAGAAACTGAAGAAGCTGCAGAGTAATTTGAATCGAAAGACGATAAGCGGCTGATCCCCTTATCGTCTTTTTTCAAAGTATAGAAATAAATGGTAGTATGTAATTAAATACATGCGATTCTTCGCATAGGAGGAATATAAAATGGCAGTAACAGCTAAAATGGTAAAAGAATTACGTGAGCGTACAGGCGCAGGTATGATGGATTGTAAAAAAGCATTAGACCAAACAAACGGAGATATCGATGCAGCAATCGACTTCTTACGTGAAAAAGGACTTTCATCAGCAGCTAAAAAAGGTGACCGTATTGCAGCAGAAGGTATGACAGCAGTAATGGCAAACGGTAACGAAGCAGTTATTCTTGAAGTGAACGCTGAAACAGACTTCGTTGCGAAAAACGAAATGTTCCAAGAACTCGTACAACAATTAGCAGAACATTTACTCGCTGAAAAGCCAGCAGACGTAGAAGCAGCACTTGCTTCAACAATGTCAAATGGTTCAAACGTACAAGATCACATTTCAAATGCGATTGCTAAAATTGGTGAAAAAATTACACTTCGTCGTTTCGAAATCATGACAAAGACAGATGCAGATGCATTCGGTCCATACGTACACATGGGCGGACGTATTTCTGTATTAACGTTAATCGAAGGAGCAACAGACGAAGAAGTAGCAAAAGACGTTGCAATGCATATTGCAGCAATGAATCCAAAATATATCTCACGTGAAGATGTAGAAGCAGAAGAAGTTGATCGTGAGCGTAAAGTATTAACAGAGCAAGCACTTAACGAAGGTAAACCAGAAAAAATCGTTGAAAAAATGGTAGAAGGTCGCCTCGGCAAGTTCTTCGAAGAAATTTGTGTACTTGAACAACCATTTGTAAAAGACGGAGACCAAAAAGTTGGTCAAGTCGTTGATAAAACAGGTGGAAAATTAAAAGCATTTGTTCGTTACGAAGTAGGAGAAGGTCTCGAGAAACGTGAAGAGAACTTCGCAGACGAAGTAATGGGACAAATGGGTGGAAACTAATTCGTTTCTAGTCGTGGGGAACACATTGTGTGTTCCCTATTTTTCAACAAATTATTGAATAATGGAGGATACAAATGAGCGCGCCAACATATAAACGTATCGTTTTAAAATTAAGTGGAGAAGCACTTGCTGGAGACCAAGGTTTCGGTCTTTCTCCAACAATTGTGAAATCAGTAGCAGAACAAGTAAAAGATGTCGTCGATCTCGGTTTAGAAGTAGCCGTTGTCGTCGGTGGAGGTAATATTTGGAGAGGTAAAATCGGAAGCGAAATGGGCATGGATCGTACAACAGCTGATTATATGGGTATGTTAGCAACGGTCATGAATTCGCTTGCTCTTCAAGACGCATTAGAAAATTTAGATGTTGAAACACGTGTATCGACATCGATTGAAATGCGTCAAATTGCTGAACCGTACATACGACGTAAAGCGATTCGTCATTTAGAGAAAAAGCGCGTCGTCATTTTTGCTGCAGGTACTGGTAACCCGTACTTCTCAACAGATACGACAGCAGCGCTTCGTGCAGCAGAAATTGAAGCCGATGCAATTTTCATGGCGAAAAATAATGTAGATGGTGTTTATTCTGCCGATCCGATGAAAGATCCAAACGCAACGAAATATACAGAATTAACATATATGGACGTTGTAAATCAAGGATTAGAAGTGATGGATGCTACAGCTTCTACACTTTGTATGGAAAATGATATTCCACTCGTTGTATTCTCGATTTCAGAAAATGGTAATATTAAACGAGCGGTTCAAGGAGAGCCGATCGGAACAGTTATAGGGAGGACTTTATAATGCCTACTTCAGTTATTTCAGAAGCAAAACAAAAAATGAACGAAGCGGTAGAAGCGTTAGGGCGTAATCTTGCAACAGTTCGTGCAGGACGTGCAAACGCATCACTCGTTGATCATATTCAAGTAGAATACTACGGTGCGATGACGCCATTGACACAAATGGCAAGCGTATCCGTACCAGAAGCACGTTTACTCGTTATCAAACCGTACGACAAAACGATTATTAATGAAGTTGAAAAAGCTATTTTAGTATCAGATATCGGTATTACACCGTCAAATGATGGAGAAGTAATTCGTTTATCTGTCCCTGCATTGACAGAAGAACGTCGTAAAGAATTAGCAAAAGTTGTCGGCGGTCAATTAGAAGATGCGAAAGTTGCGATTCGTAATGTTCGTCGTGACGCAAATGAAGATTTAAAGTCACTTGAAAAAGATGGCGATATTACAGAAGATGAATTACGTCGTTATAACGATGAAGTTCAAAAAATTACGGATACTTCTATTGAAGAAGCAGAAACGCTCGCAAAAGAAAAAGAAGACGAGATTATGGATATTTAATTTAAATACATCGTTTAATCGAACATCACGAGATCAACCATCTCCAGCGGATACTGTCTACGTCTACTTGTTATCACGTCTTACGTATGACAATAGACTGTTTCCGTTGGAGAAAGGTCTCGTGTTTTTTTAGTTGTATCATTTTTCACCTATCGAATGATGAAAGTGACATTCTACTCGTTCTTTAAATATGAACTTTTACGAAAAGAAAACGTCCCATAACATAAGAAATGTAATTAAAATAGACACATTGGTGAAATTCATCCGCAAGTTTGATACGATAACGGATGAACTTCGTCAAAAGTAAGTGTATTGGGGGAACTAAGATGTTAAAAAAATGG
>JASLJC010000054.1 GCA_030152585.1 Savagea sp.
CTGAAAATCACCCAAGCAAGTTCCCGGGAAAAACTTGCTTGGGAAGTTGAAGAGCGAGCCCGCGGCAAGCATGCAAATCCGAAGGAATTGTGTGAAAACCCCAACATATATTATAGAACCAGAAAAAGAGCTTCGCGAAAGCGCAAAGCTCTTTTTTTGTTTAATGAAGACGTTTAGAAGGTGATGCGCCGACTTTACTGTAAAGCGGAGCGACTTCTGATTTGCGCCCTTCATAATGGTAATAATAATCGAGTGCGCCTAAATAAATGGCACGTCCCATTTTTTGTTGTTGCTGTGGTGTACGAATGTAATAGTTATCGTTTTTGTTATTAATGAATCCTGCTTCTAACAACGTCGCAGGCATACGTGTTTCGCGAAGTACAGCGAAGTTCGCTGCTTTCACGCCACGGTTACGTAAAGGCCACGCTTCTAACATACGATTTTGCATATACGCCGTTAAGACACGTGCTTTCGGTGTACTTGCTGCGTTTGACGTTTTGAAATGGTACGCCTCTAAACCGGTCGCATTCGGGTTTGATGCCGAGTTAATGTGAACACTAATGAACATCGAAGCGTTCAAGTTGTTCGCCATACGTGCACGTTCAGATAAACCGACGAAATAGTCGCCTGTTCGTGTCATTTTCACTTGGAAAGGAGAAGCATCAAAATATTGTTTGGCATAACGAGAAATCGCAAGCGTTGCTGTTTTCTCTGCATATCCGTGACCGACAGCTCCTGAATCATGTCCTCCGTGACCCGGGTCGATCATAATTAATTCACGTGATAGTGCACCTGTTGGCTTCGGTGAAGAAGTCGAAGGTGGTGTCACTGCCGGCTTTTCAGGTACAACCGCTGCCGGTGGTGTAATCGGTTTTGCTGGAATGTTGACATTTACAGGATTCGGAATCGTTCCACTAACAGACGGTTGTGATTTCGCTAAAAATGCTGTATTCACGTAACCGTAATCTCCTTGGAAGCCGATGTAGCTCCATTTTCCAACTTCATAATATACATTGACAGGGTAACCGAGATGTAATGCTTTCTCTCCTGCGTATGTAACATTCGGTCCTTTTCGAACATTTAGACGATCTGACTTTTTAATGTTCGAAACGTATGCACGATCTGCCATCATTGGCGCTGTTTTTTGGCGGAATTCTGGGTTAATCGCACGAGCTAAGAAGACCGCGAAGTCTCCACGTTTCATTTTTTGACCGACGCCAAAAGTACCATCACCGATACCGTCTGAAATACCGTTTGCGATAAATGAGTTCGCAGCGGCTGTTGTAGAATTTGCGGGCATCCCGAGGGCACGGCTAATTAAAACTGCCATCTCGCCACGCGTTAACGTTTGATTCGGTTTAAACGTTCCGTCTTGGTACCCTTTAATAATTCCTTGGGCAACTGCTTCGTTAATATAACCTGAAGCAGCGTGTGATGAAGGGACGTCCGAAAATTTCGTCGTCTGTTGTTTCCCTTCAAAGTGCATCGCTTTTCCGATCATCATCGCTGCGTGTGCACGCGTCATTGCTTGATCAGGAGCGAATAAATGTGCTTGATCAGAACTCGTAAATCCTCCTTGGAGAAGATACGTAATTTCATCATACGCACGGTGGTGTTTCGGGATATCAGAGTAATAAACTCCGTTTGCTGAAACACGTTCGACTGGCATAAAGGACATCGACAATACTACTACTACGGCTGCAAAAAACAGTCCTAACTTTCTCAATGTGATAAGCTCCTTTTCCTTTTAGTTCTCTAAACATCAGTCTAACATAAAAAATCAACAGATGACGGACCACTATATTTCATTTTCATTACATTTCTTTACTACTTTGCAACATTTCATTCCTAATATTTGCGTATTTTTCGCATTTCTAACAAAAATGTTTCGAATCCCTCTTCATTGTCAAACGAAAATGACAGGTAGCAACGTCTACTTTTTATGGCGTCGATCTGTTTCTTAAGAGAGAAAACGAAAAAGATAAGCAGCATGCAAATGAAACGCATAGAAAAAAGGGACACGAAGGCCCCTTCTTCATTACGGTATGATGACGTAGCGGACGTATTGTTTCCAATCCATCGTTTTCCACGTTTTTTTATTCGGCCATACCGCTTTCATTTTTAACGTATAGCCGTCATAAGACGATACATCTTTGACTTGTGGTGCATACAATACGACATCTTTATCGTATAAACCATCTGTCACGACGCCTCGTTGTTTCACTTCAAATGGAACAGTCGCTTCAATCGCTTCGACTTTGCCGTCATTCGTTAAACGGTATACTTTGCGCATATCGCGTGACAACTCTTCCATCCAATCTTTTTTCACTGCAACGACGTCGGTCGCTTCGTTTACTAAAATACGAGCATTTACGTGCGTACCAAACGGTGCACTGACAAATGGGTCTGTGACGTCGAGTCGTACTTCATACAAATCAAGCGGATTGTCTCGCTTTTCTTCATCGTATGCACGATATGCTTCTAACCAGCGTGTTTGTTCCGCTGGAATCATCGATACGTGCGCAACATCTCCTTCGATCGGGTCATCGAGTGGATGTTCTTCTACAGTTGCTTCATCCCCGACGTCCATTTTTTCCCATTGGTCGTGTGAGACGTATGTCGCAACTTGTGCTTCACTACTATAAACGTCAATCGACGGGCGTTCTCCATCTTTTCGAACGTGTGCTACGACCCCTTCAATTGGACTAATAATTGCAGGACGGACGTAACTTTGTTGAATTTGGAAGTCAAGAACGTTCAGTTGACGATCAATTGACGCTAAATCGCGTTCGGCTTCAGCGATCGCTTGAGCAAAAGAGCCGCTCTGTTGAACACCGACAGCCATATTGACATTGAGTTCGACATTTTTTTCTTCTCCGACTGGAATCGAATTCGTGTTTGAGTCGGCACGTTCGGCTTCACTTTCAGCGCGTTCGCGTTCGGCTTGTAATACTTCGATCGTATCGAGCACCGTACTACGCTGATTTAATAACGCATCTCGTTCCGCTGTCCATGCATCGACTTGCCCTTCCATCCGTTCCGTCTGAAGTAAGACGAGCTCTTCGCCAGCTTCAACGATATCGCCTTCTTGAATGAGCCATTGGTCGATTGCATCATCGCTTGCTAAATGAATCGTTACCGTTTCTTTCGGCACGACAAAACTATCTTTTTTCAATTTTTCTTTATAATCTTTTTCTTTCAATACTTCATATTGCGTCACGTTCACACTGCTCGGTACTTTACTTTTCTCTCCATACGTTAAATAGACGTTCCAGCCGAGAAAAAGGACGACGAGTATTGAAACGAGTATATTCCATTTTCTCATGAGACGCCTCCTCCTATAATGAACGTAGCTAATTTATCGAATGGGATCATTTGAACCGTTGAAATAATTAAAATAATAAATAAATATAACGTCAAAATCGTAAATAACAAACGTTTCGTATCGAGTGACGGTTGTAATCCTTTGGCGTAATCATATTGCATAAAAATGACGAGGAATAAAACGAGCGAAATTTGATTCAACAACAATATGAAAAATTCATTGTCGATGTACGTCCATGCAATCGGTCCGAACGAAAAGATCGAAGCGTTCGTTGATAATCCCGTCATTACACCGAGTAACGTATCGATGACGAGTGCAAAAAAGACGATCGCCGTAATCCCGATTTGAACGGGTATCCATTGTTTAAACGCAATATCTGTAAACGTACTTAATAAAAACGGAATGCCGTACAGTAAAAATGTAACGTACAATAAGCCGCCTAATATCGTACCGACGAGTCGTAAAATTCGCGCTAACGCAAACGTACCAACTCCGTCTGTAACGACGAGTGCTGTCGTGCTTTCTGTACCAAAACCCCAAAATGCTCGAAATGCAAAGAGCGCAACGAATCCGATAAATAAGAGAACGATCGGCAATGTCGTTCCTCGAATATCGTATTGTTGCACTTTCATACCGAGACGTTTCGGGCGCGGTACGTCTTTTAAAAAATTATAATCGAATATCATTGACCGACAATCCCTTTCTTCATCGAGTTTCGCAGAGCTTTTATTTTAATGTTCATACTCTCTACTGTAAACAACTTTCTCATTTTTTTCAATCTTTCTCTGCTTTCCCCGATGGCACTCGATTCAAACTACTTACTCGTCGGATCAGCATCTTCTTTCGGGCGTAAATAAAAATTCATTTGCTTCACTTCGTACGGCGTCTTTCGCTCTTGTAATAACGAGTGAGCGTATCGATTCGCATACGCACGATATTCTTTTTTAGAATAAAAAGTTACCGTCTCTTCTTCAAAGTTTAAAACGATATAACGAAACGGAAATTTATTCGACTGAGGAAACATTAAAACGACACGATTTTTTTCCTCTTCGTACGTTACGTTCTCTTCAAAGATTAAAAGCCAGCGAGGAAATGTTTGCTTTTGTACGTAACGTTTAAATAAATCCGGAACGATGAAAACAATTTTTTCCACCACTTTCACTCCTAGTCTTTTTTTACAATATATTGTCCAAAAATTGCTACGTTTTATCTAGAAAATCACCAATTTGATGATTTTGAAAATGTTCGTTTATCGCCAATTTGATGATTTTTAAATAATGCGTCGTGTTTTTTCTTATCGTTAGCGATAGAGGTGAACACGATGTACTTTGGTCCGCTATTTCGAGAGTACCGAGAAGAATATTTAAACATTCGGCAAAAAGAAGCTGCAAACGCTTTAAATATCGATGCCAAAATTTTGTCTAACTACGAATTGAAAAAGCGTGAAATTCCGATTGACTTTCTACCGACTTTTCAGACGACCTTTCACATTCCGGATGACTATTTTTTAGCCATGATCCACGGCCGACCGCTCAAAACAGTACGTCATCAAAATACACCGAGTCAACCTGAACGAGCAAAAGAAGTACAATCCTATTATTACGACTCATTTGTAGAACGTCACCGTCCCTTAATCGAACGTTCACAAGATTTAAGAGAATTACTTTTACTCATCGAACAACTCCCAACGAAAGAGCGCAACGATTGGTTGAAACGTTTGAAAAAAGCGACAGAACAACATGTAAAAGAACAGACGAAAGCATAGATGACGAAACGGATTGTTTCGACGTTTATGCTTTTTTCACGTCGAGATTTTTTCCTTTTTTCTACCGTTTCATGCACTTTACGTGTATAATTGAAGGAATGTACTTCTTTTTAAATCAGAAGGAGGATTTCACGTGACGAATGATACTTTAACAATTCCGAATATGTATGAAGAAACGATACGAACACAATGTGATCGTATTTTTAATACGTTTGATCCCGCCAAAAAAAGCGATCGACACGTCGTACAAGATGCACTTCGACTTTATCGACATACGTCGTTTTCGATCGTATCTGTCAATGAAACGACAGGAAATTTAATTATTAAAGGCGGTGACACCGCTCTTTTACTCTCTTTACACGGAGACGTTCCGTTCTCACCGACTGACGATGCAAAAGCGCTCGGATTTTTTATGTATGCGTATGCGCAATTTGATTCGGTCGAAACGTACGTCCAACAGTGGAAAAGCACTTCCGGCGATACGTTCGATCTATCACTCGACGAACGAACACCGACGCGTTGGCTTGAAGTATTCCGACACGTCACCGAGCCGTTACGTTCATTTTCGGTCGATGATGCCCCTCATATGTTTTTACAAGAAGCCGACCAAATTCGTCAACGTTGTATTCCATTGACACCGTTCGAATGGGAATGGCGACCGATTTTCCAACTGTATTTCACCTTAACGCGACTCGAAGCGAGTTTTCATTATGTGGAGCATCAACTGTCTACGTTAACTGAAGCGCAATCGTACGATTACTGGCAATTAAACAATTGGGTCGACCGCGAACAAGGTCTTTTATATCAAGCCGTTCAAACATTAAAAGGGCAGCCTCGTCTATTTGAGACAGATCCTTTTTTCGAAGCGCTACCCGAGTTGTTACATACGTTTGCGATTGAACAGACTGCTCTTTTTTCTGTCCGCTTTCAAACGTATGAAGCGATTTGGACAACGATTTTCACATCGAATGAAAAACGAGATAAAGAATGGCACTACTTACAAGAAACAGATGCCCTCGACGCTCCATTTTTCACTCTTTTCTTCGCTCAATTGACAGAGCGTGCGAATTCGATTGATCCGAATGAATGGATTCAAAAATTACCATTTGAAGCGTTCGAACGCGTCGTGACATTTAGTGAATATGCTGAAAATCACGAATATGCGCATTGGCTGAATGCTTGTATGGCATTTATCGACCAACATTATTTACGTTATATCGAAGCATCGGACTTGCCTCACCACCAACTCGAAGCATTCATCGAAAAAATTGATCATCTTTTTGAACGAGCTCATTACGACCCGAAACGTCGTGAATTTTATTTACAATCGTTCGGCACACTGAGCCAAGAGGTCTATGCCAAATTTTTAATCGAACGAAAACGGTGGAACGATTGGATTTATATGATGCAACGAAATGAAGTGCCGTACCAACAACTCGATCGTAAACAGTTGCACACGATTGAAAAAGAAGCACCGAGTGCGTTGCTGCCGCTTTTTCATACGTATGTTGAAACGGAAATGAAAGAACGGACGCGTCCGCATTACAAACAAGCGGTACGCTTTTTAGAACAGATGAAAACGTATGCTACAAGTAGTGCACTTCACGATTGGTGGAACCATTACATCGATACGTTAAAACGTCGTTACTCGCGATTGCGTGCATTTCAAGAAGAACTCCAGAAAGGAAGTGTTTATGCAGTATGACGAACGAAACGCTCCTTCACCTTTCGTTTAAAAAAGATGGACTCGCCTTACAGACGAGCGCCTTTCAAAAAGAACGTGCGTTAACGACAGATGCCTTACGTCAAATGTTATTTTTCGATGATTTTGATACGTATTTTGGACAGACGATTACTGGCCATGACGGTGTTTTAACCGTTCCTTTGTATGATGCTATGCGCCGATTCGGAGATTGGCAACATCCATACGTTACACTTTTAGGAAAACGAACGAGTGACAAACAACTACTCGAACAACTTTCAACGCTTTGGAAACGGTGGAACGATCCCGAGACGTGGCAGTCGCTTTCGATTACATCGGATCATATGTTTTCATTCGGGGAAGAAGACGATGTATTATCGACATTACTCGAAGCTGAAGCCCATCTCGCTTCTTTTACGAGAGAAGACCGCGAAGCTTTACTCCCTTACTTACAAACATACGGTTGGCAACGCGAACGCCCGACTTCACTTCGACTCGCTTTACGTTTAGTCGAACCAGACGAAGGCGATCATTGGGTACTCGAAACAGTCATTCCGAAAAAAGACGGTACGTATTGGACACCTTCGAAAGCGAATCGAAAACGACCGTGGCGCGAAGCATTGCCCGAAAAATGGCAACCGTTCGCTGAAGAAATCGCACGACAACAACAAGAAATGGATACGATTGCGCATTCTTTTCATTTGCCACACGATCACTTTTTATACGAAACCTTTACGGATCGAGACGTTCACCTTTTCTTAAAACGTGACGTAGCATTATTACGTGCTTTTCATTTCCCTATCATTATTCCCGCATGGTTGCGCCAATTAACCGAAGCGAAAGTGATGATGCGCGGTGAAGCGATGGCACCGACGAAAGCTGTTGCGAGTTTTGATGACATTATCGATTTTAACTGGTCGTTTTCCATTGACGGACAGCCATTAGATGAACAAACTTTTTATGATATTGTCAAAAGTAAACGATCTTTCGTCCAATTGAACGATGAATGGTATTACGTCGACAATGCGGCGTTAAATCGATTACGTGCTTTATTAGAACAAGCAGAGGCAAACGATTGGACTGTGAAAGATTTACTACTCCATCAGACACCGGTACAACAATTTGCAACCGAGCAACTTGACGATGAAGACGACGACGTGCATATGTCTTTCATGTGGCATGAATCGTTAAAACATGCGATGAAAACGTTACGTGACAAAGACGAAATTCCGACTGTTCCGATTCCTGATAACTTACACGCTACACTTCGCCCGTATCAAATCGACGGCTACGAATGGTTACTTTTCATGCGTGAAGAACAATTCGGTGCGTGTTTAGCAGACGACATGGGACTCGGAAAAACGGTACAACTCATTTCATATTTATTGTATGTCCACCGAACGAACGATACACCATCTATTATTATTTGTCCGACGAGCGTACTCGGCAATTGGCAAGATGAAATCGCACGGTTCGCTCCTTCTTTAAATGTTTATATTCATTACGGCTCTGACCGAAAACATGACGAAGCCTTTTTTAGCGCTTTACAAGATGGCGAAATCGATATCGTTTTAACGACATACGGTATTATGACGCAAGATATCGAGCAATTCCGACCGATTGAATGGACGACGGTTGCATTAGATGAAGCGCAAAATATTAAAAATCGAAAAACGAAACAGTCGCGTGCTATTCGTGAACTGCGCGGTGCACACCATATTGCGTTAACCGGAACACCGATTGAAAACCGACTTGCTGAATTATGGTCCATTTTCGACTTTTTAAATCCCGGATACTTCGGCTCGTTCCATAAATTTACGAACGACTTCATTATCCCAATCGAGCGAGATGACCTCGAATCAACACGAGAACAACTTCGGTTAAAAATTGAGCCATTTTTATTACGTCGAACGAAACGCGATACGAATTTAGCGCTCAATTTACCACAAAAACATGAAAATGAAGAACGTTGTCCATTGACGACCGAACAAGCCGCTCTTTACGAAAGTTACATTCAAGATGCGAAAGATAAAATGCAACATGCCCCTCCTTTTGAACGAAAAGGAATCGTATTAGCGATGCTCAACCGGTTAAAACAACTTTGTAATCATCCGATTTTGTTTTTAAAAGAAGAGCCGACGTCTTCTGAAGACATTATGCGGCGTTCGATTAAATTGCAACGAATTGTCAACCGAGCAATCGACATCGTCGAACGTGGCGAAAAAGCGCTCATTTTTACGCAATATATCGGAATGGGAGAACTCATTCAATACGTATTAGAAGAACAGTTTGACTTAGATGTTCCGTTTTTAACCGGGCAAATGCGTAAAGAAGAACGTGACGAACTCGTACAATCGTTCCAACGTGGAGACTTCCCGTTATTTTTACTATCTCTACGTGCAGGAGGAACAGGTTTAAATTTAACGGCAGCGAACCACGTCTTACATGCCGACCGATGGTGGAATCCTGCAGTAGAAGAACAAGCGACCGATCGAGCGTACCGCATTGGGCAAACCCAATTCGTACACGTCGTAAAATTTATGACGATCGGGACGATTGAAGAAAAAATTGATAAAATGTTACGTGAAAAAAGTGCACTTTCTGACAATTTAATTCAATCGAGTCAATGGATTACAGAACTTGATGACGATGAAATTGACGACCTTTTTTCACTCGATATGTAAAAGACAAGTAACCGCGAAAGACGCGGTTACTTTTTTGTTTTCCCTCTTTATTTGATTCGGACCCAGAACGTATAAATTGTAGAAATTCAATCAATGACTAAAAAATCGCAGCGGTTTCGTCTTCTTCGACGAATGATGATAAACGATTCGGTTTGGATAAAAATTGGACGTTGCGAGCGATGACTTCCGTTATATATTTTCGCTCACCGTCTACTTCGTAAAAACGTGTTTGAATACGTCCACTAACTGCAACTTGCATTCCTTTCGTACAATACGTTGCTACATTGTCCGCTAGTCGCCCCCAAGCGGTACAATAAATAAAGTCGGCGTCTACACCGTCTTTCGTCTCAAAGTGACGCGGGATAGCGAGTATAAAGTTCGTTTTCTTTCGGGAGTTCGGACGATCGACCGATTGTGGATCTTTCGTAAGACGACCGACGAGCTGTACTTCATTCACAAACGTCACCTCCTTTCTCGGACAACTCGACTATAAAAAATTAGACAAACGAGTGCAACGTGCCGTTTTTAAAAGAGCAGCAAATAAAAGCCTCATTTTTTAAAACGAAGGCGGCATCTTTTCAAAAGAAAAACAAACTGAGCCTCACTTTACAACATTGACCATTTCACTGATTTTCCTTCTTTTTTCGGAACGTGATATACTAATCATAATTCGAAAGGGGTTCATTTGATGAAAACTTTTAAAATGGTATCGATTAGTATCGTAGAAAACGACGCTTTTATTGATTTTGAATTGATCGACGGTTTCGTCATTAACCAAGAAACAGATGAAAAAACGTGGGTACTCGAGCTTTTCACAACAGAAAAAGCAGTACCTTATTTTAATCGTTGGATGGAAGAAGACCGGATATTAGAAGCCCGTGTCGTCATTTCGTACCCTGAAAATGAACCGGCTGGCTTCGTCGTTCGCGCTGTTCGAATGAAAGCATTCGACGATGGAAAAGTATCGATTTTATTAAAAGGGAAGTTGAAACGGATGCGAACGAAATATGCAGAAGATTTATTAGCACAACTACTCGAAAGCGGATTAGAAGGACAAGCTTTATTCGAAGCGTTTGAACGAGCGATGTACGATCGTCCTCGTTTAGAAGTCGACCGCGAAAAATACAATGATTAACCGCTTTTCTTTTTACTTTTTTCGCCATTTCCTTTTCACGAACGATGTATTCAAAAAAATAAAATTATGATAGAATGGATAGTTAGATAGTCGAATACTGAACGTAGGTGAAGGGTGGAAAAGGAAAATGTTTTCAAAAAAAATTGGAATCGATTTAGGGACAGCAAACGTACTCATTTATACGAAAGAAAAAGGAATCGTATTAAATGAACCTGCCGTCGTAGCTATTAACCAAGGAACGAATGAAGTGCTTGCCGTCGGTCAAGAAGCACACAATATGGTCGGACGTACGCCGGGGAACATCGTCGCAATTCGTCCTTTAAAAGATGGTGTCATTGCTGATTTTGATATGACAGAAGCGATGCTTAGTCATTTTTTAGACCGTTTAGATGTGAAAGGATTTTTCTCAAAACCAGAAGTGCTCATTTGTTGCCCGACTAATATTACGAGTGTAGAACAAAAAGCGATTCGTCAAGCTGCAGAAAAGTCAGGAGCTAATCGCGTCTTTTTAGAAGAAGAACCAAAAGTCGCTGCAGTCGGTGCAGGAATGGAAATTTTTGAACCGAGTGGAAATATGATCATCGACATCGGTGGTGGAACGACAGACGTCGCCGTTTTATCAATGGGAGATGTCGTCACGAGCCAATCGTTAAAAGTAGCGGGCGATAAATTCGATACAGATATTACGACATACATAAAAGATCAATACAAACTGCTCATCGGAGAACGTACAGCCGAACAAATTAAAACGACAATCGGAACGGTTCGTCCAGACCAATTTAACGAAACGATCGATATTCGTGGACGCGATATGGTATCTGGTTTGCCAGAGACAATCGAAGTCACTTCTCAAGAAGTCGCTGATGCTTTACAAGAGTCGATCGAGTTGATCGTTCAAAGTGCAAAATCCGTATTAGAACAAACGCCTCCTGAATTGTCAGCTGACATTATCGATCGCGGTGTCTTTTTAACAGGCGGCGGAGCGTTGTTAAATGGTTTAGATCAATTAATGTCCGATGCTTTACAAGTTCCTGTTTTTGTCGCAGAAGAGCCACTAGATTGTGTCGTACGAGGTACTGGTACACTCATTTCAAAAATGTAAGGAGGAAATTATATGTTTCGTGGTTTTTATACAGTCGGTTCTGGAATGATTGCTCAACAGCGCCGTACTGAATTGTTAACGAACAACTTATCTAATGCTAAGACACCGGGTTTTAAAGAAGATCAATCTACGATTCGTTCATTTCCCGACATGCTCATGTCACGACTCGATCGGACGAATATTCCGACAGAAAACGGCTTTCAAATGAAGACGTTATCGAAAATTGGCGATGTCGGAACAGGCGTTTATATGCAAGAAACGTTACCGAACTTTGCACCGGGTTCTCTTTTACAAACGAACAACCCGACCGATATCGCACTTCATACGAGCTATATGGAAGCTGATCCAGAAACGGGTCAACAAGGCGCACTACTTTTCCGTCTTGAAAATGAAAACGGAGAAGAAATTTATACACGAAACGGTAACTTCGCGATCGACCCGGACGGATATTTAACGAGCGCATCGGGCGAATACGTATTAGATAGTGACGGACAGCGAATTTATATCGTCGACACTGACTTTGAAGTGTCAGAAGACGGATATTTCATTACGACAGGTGGTACGCAGCTTATGAAGCTCGGTGTTGCTTATGTTAATGATACGAATCGTCTCGTGAAAGCAGGAAACGGTTTATTTACCGATCCAGATGGTATCGCTCAAAATGCAGATACGGTTAATCTCGATATTACGTACAATATTCAACAAGGGTTTTTAGAAAACTCAAACGTCGATATGGGAGAGACGATGACGGATTTAATGACGGCATACCGCGTATTCGAGGCTAACTCAAAAGTACTTCAAGCATACGATCGAAGTATGGAAAAAGCAGTCGAACTCGGACGCGTTCAATAATAAAGCGAAAGGAGGATTTTAATGCTACGCACAATGCATACAGCTTCAAACACATTAGGTCAATTACAACAACAGCTTGACATTATCGGAAATAATATTGCAAACGTCGATACACACGGATTTAAGTCACAACAAGCAAACTTCCGTGAATTGTTATATCAACAACATATAAACGACAAGCTCGACCGTGCACCTCGTCAATCACCCGTCGGTATCCGTTACGGTGTCGGTGCACACGTTGCACAATCAAAAATGAACCGTTCACTCGGAGCGTTCCAACAAACCGACCGTTCGCTCGACTTCGTTTTAGAAAATAAACGTCATTACTTTGCAATCGAACATCGAACAGAACGTGCAGGCGGTGTCGACTTATATGAAACGGTCTTTACGCGAAAAGGAAACTTTTACGCTTCACCGAATGGCGACGGTACGGCAACACTCGTCGATGAAGAAGGTCGTCACATTTTAGATCGAAATGAACAAGCCATTATTTTCCGTGAAAATGTACACGACTTTTCTGTCACGTCAGACGGCACACTTCAAGTACAATATGACGATGGAACAGCAGACAACTTTGACATGCTCATCGTTGAAATCGATCGCCCTGATTTTTTACGCAAAATGGCAGGTGGCTACTTAGGCCTTCCTGACGGCTTCGATGGTAACTTAGCAGAAGCATTCGACTTGCTTGGCATTTTGCACCCGCCTGGTGAAACAGTCGGTGTACAACAAGGCATGCTTGAAAAATCAAACGTTCGATTAGAAGATGAGTTAACAGAGATGATTTCAACACAACGTCTCTATCAAATGAATTCGCGTGCCGTTACGTTAGCGGACCAAATGTTAGGGATCGTGAACAACATACGTTAAACGATAAGGAGAGTAACGATGAAAGAGCAACCGATGAGTAGAAGAAAGCGTCAAGTACAAGAGACGATGTCGTCGCCACAAGAAGCTTTAACGAAACGAGAAAAACGACAACTAAAAAAAGAAGTGAGACGCTTTCCGATATGGTTTCGTATTTTTGCACTTTTTAGTGCTTGTCTTGCCGCTGCCATTATCGGTTCGATGATCGGTTATAGCTTCTTAGGAAATGGAGCCGCGTTAGACGTACTTCGACCTGAAACGTGGATTCACATTTTTGATTTATATCGTGGCGTTGAATAATGTGAGGAGAGTATACAATGTTAGATGCAAATGACATTCAAAAAATTATCCCGCACCGCTATCCATTTTTACTCGTCGATCGAGTAACAGAAGTGAGTCAAGAACATGCGGTCGGTATTAAACAAGTATCGGTCAATGAGCCGTATTTCCAAGGTCATTTCCCCGAATATCCTGTCATGCCTGGTGTATTAATTGTCGAAGCGCTTGCTCAAGTAGGTGCTGTCGCATTATTACGCCAAGAAGCGAATCAAGGACGTCTCGCTTTTTTCGGTGGCATTGACCGTTGTCGCTTTAAACGTCAAGTCGTACCTGGCGATACATTAACGCTAGAAGTACAATTTACGAAGCAACGTGGCCCGATCGGAAAAGGAAAAGGGATCGCAACTGTAGATGGAGAGCTCGTCTGTGAAGCCGAACTGACATTTGCAATCGGTCCGAAACGAGAAGACGTATAATTGAAGTCCTCACAGTTTTACGAGGCAAAATTCCAAGAAGCATACCTGTAGGAGGTACAAATTGATGTTCAAAGAACTTTCACCCAACATTAAAGGCAGTATTACACGCTCGATTTCACAAACGTTTGAAAATTACATGGAGCGTATCGGTTGGGACCCTGAACGTTACGATTTTGAAAATGGTTTTATCGGTGAATGGCGAGAATATATTAACGAACGTGCACTTTGGTTTGAAGAATTACCAGATACGTTAAAAGCAGACCCTGCGTTTCATGAATATTTAGCGACACGTATTAACGATGTCATTAGCCGTTTATTAGAAGAACCACCGACAGAAGAACAAATTGCAACGATTGAATCACTTCAAGAACAGCTCGATACACACTACACGTACGGTTGTAAGCTTGAAGCTTCATACGTTGAAAAACAATTACGTGCCGCACAATAACGTTAAAAAGACGAACAGGTCTCATAGACACCGTTCGTCTTTTTTTATTACGTAAGATTCGCTATCCCCTTCCTAAGCATTGGAAGAGCTTGCCATTCCGCTGGCGTCCGCAAATCCGTACGGAATTGTGCGCATAAAAAAACGCACGTCTCGTCATTTGTGATTAAAACAAACGACGAGACGGCGATAGATTATATTTCACGTGCTAGCGTGCGGTAGCTTTCAATGTCGCGTACGTTTTCATCTTCATCCGATGTACGGACAATATCGGCACCGAGTGCACGTAATTTTTTATGGAAATCGACATAACCGCGATCTAAATGTTCGAGTTCTGTTACACGTGTCATGCCTTTTGCAACGAGTCCGACGAGTACGAGTGATGCAGCTGCGCGTAAGTCGGTTGCAGCAACTTCTGCTCCTTGTAAAGAAGAAGGACCTGTAATAATCACTGAACGTCCTTCAATTTTAACGTTTGCATTCATCCGACGGAATTCTTCTACGTGCATAAATCGGTTTTCGAATACCGTTTCTGTTAATACAGCCGTTCCTTCTGCTACGAGCATCAGCGCCATCATTTGCGATTGCATATCCGTTGGGAATCCAGGGTGTGGCATCGTTTTAATATCTACCGCTTGTAACGGTTTTGGTGCACGTACACGTAATCCTTCGCCTTCTTCTGTAATTTCAACACCCATTTCAATCATTTTTGAAATGAGTGCAGCACTATGCTCAGGAAGTGCATTTTCAATGAAAACGTCTCCTCCTGTAATCGCAGCTGCGACCATAAATGTTCCCGCTTCAATTCGGTCTGGGATGATATGGTGAACCGTTCCGTGCAACGTCTCAACACCTTCAATACGAATCGTATCGGTTCCTGCTCCGATGACACGTCCGCCCATTTCATTAATAAAGTTCGCAAGGTCTACAATTTCAGGCTCTTTTGCAGCGTTTTCAATCGTCGTCGTTCCTTCTGCTAAAGCGGCTGCAGTCATAATATTTTCTGTTGCACCGACACTCGGGAAATCTAAATAAATACGCGCTCCTTGAAGACGTCCTTCTGTCTTCGCTTCGACATATCCGTTGCCAAATGAAATGTCTGCTCCCATCGCTTCAAACCCTTTTAAATGTTGATCGATCGGACGTGAACCAATAGCACACCCACCCGGCATTGCTACACGTGCGTAACCATTACGTGCTAAAATCGGCCCCATGACTAAAATCGAAGCACGCATTTTGCGTACGAATTCGAACGCTGCTTCATTGTGCAGCGGTTCCGTTGCATCGATATGTACTTCATTTTTTTCTGGAAAATGTACAACTTTCGCATTTAAACTTTCTAATACACGATTAATCGTATGTACGTCTGATAAATTCGGTACGTCCCGAATAATTTGTTTACTTTCTGATGCAAGTAATGCTGCTGCTAAAATAGGTAACACTGCGTTTTTAGCGCCTTCTACACGCACTGAACCGTTCAGTGTCTTTCCACCATGAATGATAATTTTATCCAAAGTTAGCCCCTCCGACTTCAACTTTTATATTGCTACTTCTATATTTTATTTCATGCGTTTTTCACTTCATCTGATAATCCCAACGACATCGAGTCTTTTGCGATTATCAGATGAAATCTCAAAACATCAGTGGCAATTGCGATGACCAAAATGATAATGATAAAAAGACGTTCGATACGATCGAACCAATCGCGATACTTAACAATATAAAAAGCAATTGCGCTTGGAATACGTGATGTTTTCGTATGACTTTTTCGGGCATTACCGATTGCAATGCGTAAAATGTTATCGCAATAAAGAATACGTGCGAGAAAATCGCAACTAATGGATTGTGTAACATAAGTCCATCCATAATTGTTCTCCTTTGACCAATCTCGTCCGCTTGTCATTCCATACCCTTATATCGAACGGAAAATCATTTATTAAAGGTTTTTCATTCACTTTTTTACTTTTCTTTTAAAACGAGTCCAATGGCTCAATTGTCCTACTTTCGGTTTAAAATAGATTGTTTTAAAAAAGACGAACAGAAGTTTTCACTTTTTCTGTTCGTCTCGTATCGCCTTATTGTCCCATTTGGTAGACATTGATTCGATTATCTGCTCGCTTGAGAGCAAGCTCGTGAATTTTACGATCAACATCGTCTTCTTGCTTAGCTCGTAACGCTTCTTCTGCACGTTTTGCAGCTGCTTTGGCACGGTCGATGTCGATGCCGTCCATCATTTCAGCGCTCGGTGCTAAGATCGTCACGACGTCCGGGCGTACTTCTATGAAGCCGCCATGTACCGCAACCACTTCTGTGTGCTTGTCTGATACAATACGGAGTGGCTTGATCTGAAGCGGAGCTACCATCGAGATGTGACCGGGAAGAATCCCGATTTCACCTGATTCAGCTGCAGCGATAATCATCGTTGCATCCGTCTCACGAACTGGGCCATCGGGAGTGACAACACTAACTTTTACTGTCTTCATTTAATATTCCCTCCTGGTCCCTAATATTAAACTTCAACGCCCATTTCTTTTGCTTTTTCCACTACTTCTTCAATACGTCCAACTAAACGGAACGCATCTTCTGGTAAGTGGTCATAGCGACCTTCGAGGATTTCTTTAAATCCACTAATAGTCTCTTTGATTGGAACGTATGAACCTGGTTGTCCAGTAAACTGCTCTGCAACGTGGAAGTTTTGTGATAAGAAGAACTGAATACGACGTGCACGTGCAACGACGAGTTTGTCTTCTTCACTTAATTCGTCCATACCGAGGATTGCAATAATATCTTGTAACTCACGGTAACGTTGTAAAGTTGATTGTACGCGACGCGCTACTGAGTAGTGCTCTTCGCCTACGATTTCTGGTGAAAGGGCACGTGAAGTTGACGCAAGTGGGTCAACCGCTGGATAAATACCCATTTCTGATAATTTACGCTCAAGGTTTGTCGTTGCATCTAAGTGAGCGAATGTCGTTGCCGGAGCTGGGTCCGTATAGTCATCCGCTGGTACGTAAATCGCTTGGATCGATGTAACTGAACCTTTGTTTGTTGATGTAATACGTTCTTGTAATTGTCCCATTTCTGTTGCAAGTGTCGGTTGGTAACCAACTGCTGAAGGCATACGGCCTAAAAGGGCAGAAACTTCAGAACCTGCTTGCGTGAAACGGAAAATGTTATCGATGAAGAGAAGTACGTCTTGTCCTTGCTCATCACGGAAGTATTCCGCCATCGTTAAACCTGAAAGTGCAACACGCATACGTGCACCTGGTGGTTCGTTCATTTGTCCGAAGACCATTGCTGTTTTTGTGATAACACCTGAATCTGTCATCTCATAGTATAAATCGTTTCCTTCACGTGTACGTTCTCCAACACCCGCGAATACCGAAATACCACCATGTTCTTGTGCAATGTTGTTAATAAGTTCTTGGATTAGAACCGTTTTACCTACACCGGCACCACCGAAGAGACCGATTTTACCACCTTTAATATATGGCGCTAAAAGGTCAACTACTTTAATACCTGTTTCTAAAACTTCAACTTCTGTTGTAAGTTCTTCGAATACGGGTGCTTGACGGTGAATTGGGTCGTGACGTTCCGTTTTTGGAATCGCTTCCCCTCCGTCAATATGATCACCTAATACGTTAAACACACGTCCTAATGTTTGCTTTCCAACTGGTACTGAAATCGGGGCACCTGTATCTACTACTTCGATTCCACGTTTCACACCGTCTGTTGAAGACATTGCGATCGCACGTACGATGTCATCTCCAAGGTGTAAAGCTACCTCGAGCGTTAAACGACTGTTGTCGCCACCGTCGCGTTCGATTTGGACGTCTAATGCGTTATAGATCTTTGGTAATTGACCGTTTTCGAATTTAACGTCAACTACTGGACCCATAACTTGAAGAATATGTCCTGTACTCATTTGAGTTTCCCTCCTGTCTTACTTTCACACGAAAATGCACTACTATTCGAGTGCAGCTACACCGCTGACGATCTCTGTAATTTCTTGAGTGATCGCTGCTTGACGTGCGCGGTTAAATACTAATGTTAAATCGTCGATTAACTCGTTAGCGTTATCTGTTGCCGTTTGCATTGCTGTCATACTTGAAGCATGTTCGCTCGCTTTGCCGTCTAATACCGCACCGAAAATTAAACTTTCTGCATACTGTGGAAGCAATGTTTCTAAAATTGCCTCAGCCGAAGGTTCAAATTCGTATGTCGATACAGCAGATGCTGAAGATAGATCAGTAAGCGGAAGCAATTGACGTTCAGTTGCTTCGTTAGAGATGATGTTGATGAAGCGGTTATAATGAATATATACTTCGTCAACTTCTCCTTCTGTGAACATGCCAACAGCGCGTTTTGCGAGATCTCGAACTTCATGGTATTCAGGATGATCTGAAAGTCCAATTACTTTATGCGCTACATCGTAACCGAGACGTGTAAAGAATTCATATCCTTTTCGTCCGATCGCGATAATTGTATATTCGTCTTTCGATTGGTGACGTGTTTCAATCGTCTTCATCACGTGACGTAAAATACTACTATTATACGCACCGACTAATCCACGGTCAGACGTAATGACGATGTATGCTGTCTTTTTGACAGGACGTCCTTCTAACATCGGGTGACCACCTGTATGTGCAGAAGCAATTGCTTCTACTACTTCTTCGATCTTACTCATATAAGGAGAGAACGATTTCGCATGTTGCTCAGCGCGGGTCATTTTTGATGTTGAAACCATCTGCATCGCTTTTGTAATCTGACTCGTCTTTTTCGTCGAGTTAATTCGTGTTTCAATTTCGCGTAATGATGCCACTGGCCATTCACCACCTTTTATATAAATTCATGTAAGAAATTGTGTAAGAACGCTCTCGTCGTCCTTACACAACGAACTTTCATTATTCAGAAATGACGAAAGTTTTCTTAAACTCTTTTACAGCTGCATCCATTAAATCGTCTGCTGGAAGTTTTTTCGTCGTACGAATATGATCGTATACTTCTGTATGGTTTGATTCTAACCATACTGTAAACTCTGCTTCGAAACGTTGGATATCTTCTACTGGAATGTCGTCTAAGTGTCCACGTGTTAACGCGTAAAGAATCGCAACTTGGTATTCCACTTTAAGTGGTTTGTTTAAGTCTTGTTTCAACACTTCAACTGTACGCTCACCACGGTTTAATTTCGCCTGTGTTGCAGGGTCTAAATCTGAACCGAATTGTGCGAATGCTTCTAACTCACGGTAAGCCGCAAGGTCAAGGCGGAGTGTACCCGCTACTTGTTTCATCGCTTTAATTTGAGCGTCCCCACCGACACGCGAAACAGAAAGTCCCGGGTTAATCGCTGGACGTACTCCTGAGAAGAAGAGGTCAGATTGTAAGAAAATCTGTCCGTCTGTAATCGAGATAACGTTTGTCGGAATATATGCTGAAATATCTCCGGCTTGCGTTTCTACGAATGGTAAGGCAGTAATTGATCCGCCACCGAGTTCATCGTTAAGTTTAGCTGCACGTTCTAATAAGCTACTGTGTAAGTAGAAGACGTCACCTGGGTACGCTTCACGACCTGGAGGACGTTTTAAAAGAAGTGATAACTCACGGTAAGCTGCTGCTTGTTTAGATAAGTCATCGTATACAACTAATACGTGTTTACCGTTGTACATAAATTCTTCTGCCATCGATACACCTGCATATGGTGCTAAGTATAATAATGGTGAAGGTTTTGAAGCAGATGCTGACACAACGATTGTGTAATCTAATGCACCGTGCTTACGGAACGTTTCAACAACTCCACGTACCGTTGATTCTTTTTGTCCGATTGCAACGTACACACAAATCATATCTTGATCTGCTTGGTTTAAGATCGTATCAATTGCAACTGACGTTTTACCGATTTGACGGTCTCCGATAATAAGCTCACGTTGTCCACGTCCGATTGGAACGAGTGCGTCGATCGCTTTAATACCTGTTTGTAATGGTTCGAATACTGATTTACGTGCCATAACGCCTGGCGCTGGGCTCTGAATTGGGCGTGTTTTTGTCGTTCCGATTGGACCTAATCCATCTAACGGTTGACCGAGTGGGTCAACGACACGTCCGATTAATTCTTCACCTACTGGTACTTCCATAATACGGCCTGTACGACGTACTTCATCGCCTTCTTCGATTCCTGTGTATGGTCCTAAGATAACGATACCTACGTTGTTCGTTTCTAAGTTTTGTGCCATACCCATAACACCGTTTGAGAACTCAACAAGCTCTCCAGACATGATGTCGTCGAGGCCATGAGCGCGAGCGATACCGTCACCGATTTGGACAACTGTACCTACTTCATTAACTTCCATTTCTGACTGATAATCTTGGATCTGCTGCTTTATCAGCGTGCTGATCTCTTCAGCTTTGATGCTCATGTATGTGTCACCCCTTGAAATTTCAATAAATTAACCGATCATTTGACGTTTGAGTCGTTCGAGACGTGATTGAACGCTTGAATCGTAAATGAGGTTTCCGACTTGAAGGCGTAAGCCTCCGATAAGTTTTGGATCAACAATATTCGTAATACGAAGGGATTGTTTACCTAATTTTTGAGCAAATGCAGATGAAATTTTTTCTTTTTCATCTTCTGATAATTCATGTGTTGTATAAGCGACTGCTTCTGCAATTCCTGCATCGTCATTCGCTAAATCATCGTACGCTTCAAATACGTTCAGTAATTCATTCGTACGTTTGTTGTCGATTAAAATGTACATCGTATGAAGTACGATTGCATCGACTCCTGGTAAAACAGAAGCTAATACTTCTTTCTTCTGCTCTACCGTTACCGTTGGCGTATGTAAAAGTTCATTTAAAGCAGGAGCTGCTTCGAATGCTTCTTTCACTTCGCGAAGTTGTTGTTGAACAGTTTGTACTTTTTGTTGCTCGCTAGCGAGATCAAAAAGTGCTTGCGCATAACGTCCTGCAATTACAGTTTGCGTCATTTCGCTTCGCCTGCCTTCACAACCGCTTCCTCGATTAACGCACGGTTATCATCTTCCGAAATCTCTTTCTGAAGAACTTTAGACGCTGCTTGTACTGAAATTGAAACGAACTCTTCGCGGAGTGCTGCCACTGCGCGTTCTTTTTCCGTTTTAATTTCAAGCTCTGCAGATTCTTTCATACGCTCGATGTCTTGGCGTGCTGCTGCAACAATTTCTGCACCTTGCGCCTCTGCACGTTTACGTGCATCTTCAACAATCGATTGTGCTTCTACACTCGCTGTTTTAAGTTCAGCTTTTTGCTGTGCGAGTAATTCTTCTGATTCTTTACGGTTTTTCTCTGCGACATCAATATCCGCAGCGATTTTGTTCGCACGTTCGTCCATCATATTCATGAGTGGGCCCCATGCAAATTTTTTCAAGAGAAGGAGAAGAAGAATGAACATAAATAACGTTGCAATAATATCTCCGACGTTAAGTACGTTGTTTAAGCTTCTTAACCAACCTCCTCCATTCGTATCTAAAAGGATGAAGGTATCCATTAACACGATTGTTTCACTCCCTTCAAGAGCTAATGTTCTAAGTTATTGTAAAGTGTTGCGAATGTACTTTTATTTTTCCTAAAACAGAATGGCGAAGGACTCGAGATTTAACTGTCTACGTTCTTCGCCACTGAAGATCCATATACTTATCGGTTCATTACCATGAAAGCGATAACTGTTGCGAAGATAGGGATAACCTCTACTAACGCGATACCAATAAACATTGTTGTTTGAAGAATTCCACGTGCTTCTGGTTGACGTGCGATTCCTGAAATTGTGCGTGATACAACTAAACCTGCACCGATACCTGCACCTACTGCACCTAAACCGATAGCAATTGCTGCTGCTAATAAACCTACTGATCCTGACATAATATTGTTTCCTCCTAAAAGTTAAATTCTTTTTGTAAGTTTGCTTCTCTTAAAAATAAGAGATTTATATGTTCACTGATATACGATCACTTGACGTCGTCTTGAACGACTTTTTGTGACATGTATACCATTGATAACATAACGAAAATGAATGCTTGAAGTCCACCGATGAAGACCGAGAATCCTTGCCATGCGATACCTGGTAAAATCGCAGCTGCAAATCCGAGTGGACCTGAAACAGCGAGTGCTGCAAGTAATCCCATTAAAACTTCACCTGCATAAATGTTCCCGTAAAGACGGAGACCAAGCGTAAGTGCTGAGGTGAACTCTCCGATGATGTTGAAAGGCATTAACAATACGTTCGGTTGGAAGAACCCTTTCGTGTAACCTCCGATACCTTTCATTTTCACTCCGTAATAATGCGTAAGTACAATAACCATTGATGCGAGTGTCATCGTAATGACAGGGTCAGCAGTCGGTGATTTCCACCATAAATAATCATTGTAATAAACTGCCATCGGTAATCCGAGAACGTTCGCTACGAAAATGAAAAGAATAAGTGTTAAAGCGAGTACGTGGAAACGGCCTCCCGTTTTCCAGTCCATATTGCTTTTAATAATACCTTTTACGAAGTCCATTACCCACTCGAAGAAGTTTTGCATTCCTGTCGGTTTCATTTTAAGGCTGCGTGTTGCAACCATCGCAATAGCGAAAACGATCACCGCTGTAACGAATAACATTAACACGTTTGATAAGTTAAACGTCATTTCGAATGCTGTATCTTGAAACGCTGTGTATAGTGGAGCTTCTTGAATCGGAGTTTTATCAGCTGTTTGTTCCATATGTTCGTTCACCTCCCTTTAAGAAGTCATGTCGTGCTTCACATGAAACGCTAAGCGCTCAAGGAACAAGACGAAATATGGTACCGCAAAACCTATTGCTGTACCTATTAAATTAAATTGATCTGGAAATGCAGAAGCGAGCGCTACTGCAGCTACCCCGGACATAAATCGTAAGAACGTTCCAGTCGGCGGTCGTCTACCTTCGTCGATTGCCCGGTCAAATTGCTTCGACTTACGTCCGAGGATCCAAATATTGTACATTCCGAATAACAAACCGAGTGCCATACCTGCTAACCATAACGGATAATCTGTCATTTGATGACCGATACCGAGTAAGGCGAGTATGACGAGATTGATACTCAAATTTTTACGCACAATTTTTTGCATATTCATGCTATCCTTCTCCTCAATAACGCGAATCATATCGAAGACATACTGAAAAAGAAAAACAAGAGTCTTATCGAATCTCTTGCTCCCCTTTTGAAAGACGTCTTCCGTTATCTGTTCATCGCGTGGACATTTCGGACCGATGTTATACACATAACACCCGGTGACGTTGTTTCAAAACGAGACGTGAAAAGCTCTACGATTCCCGAACGGACTGTCCAAATGCTCAATTTAAAACAATCCATATATGTATGAAACGCCTTTTATTCATATCCTTTGATAGCATACAATAGAGAAAAAATGATGTCAATTGTTTCCCGTGAAATTATTCACAATGTCCGCTATTTTGACGTTTAGAATGTGTACTTTTAGTGAACGTTAGTACTTTTATAACAAAAACATTTTTCGGCGCTAATTGAAAATCGTTTTCGCAAAAAACTTCTTTTTTAATATTGTACAAAAATTTTATTTTGTCATTTTTTCACTTTTTGCTAAACGAACGAAGAACAGAACGAAACCGTCAGCAATTTCGAATTCTTTCGTTCTTTTGTCCTTATTTCCTTATTTGTCGTTCAAACGTATCGATTGAAAAAGCTAGCAAAAGTCGCACATTTAAAGTCGCGTACTTTGCTAGCTTTCGATTACATATCGTGACGTTGTAAAAATTCACGTAACGCTTGAACGATTCGTTCAGATGCATGTCCGTCACCGTACGGGTTTGACGCTTTTGCCATCGCCTCGTACGCTTTTGGATCACTTAACAATTCATCCGTTAAGTTGAAAATCGTTTCTTCTTCTGTTCCTGCTAATTTTAACGTACCTGCTTCAATACCTTCTGGACGTTCCGTCGTATCGCGTAAAACGATAACCGGTTTGCCAAGGCTCGGTGCTTCTTCTTGAATACCACCTGAGTCCGTTAAAATGATATGTGAACGCGCTGCAAAGTTATGGAAATCGACAACTTCGAGTGGCTCAATTAAATGAACGCGATCGTGGTTGCCTAAAATTTCATCTGCTACTTCGCGTACCGCAGGGTTCATATGCATTGGATAAACGATTTGAATATCGTCATATTTTTCTAATAAACGACGGATCGCTCGGAACATATGACGCATCGGTTCACCTAAGTTTTCACGACGGTGTGCGGTTAATAAAATCATTTTATCATCGCCAATTTTTTCTAACATCGGGTGTGTATACGATGAATCAACCGTCGTCTGCAGTGCATCGATCGCTGTATTTCCTGTAATGTAAATACGCGATTCGTCTTTTCCTTCATTGATTAAGTTTTGGGCAGACTTTTCCGTCGGCGAGAAATGGAGGTCCGCAATAACACCTGTCAATTGACGGTTCATTTCTTCTGGGTACGGTGAATATTTATCCCACGTACGAAGTCCCGCTTCAACGTGTCCGACCGCTACTTTGTTATAAAAGGCAGCTAAACTACCGATAAAGGTCGTCGCTGTATCACCATGGACTAACACGATATCTGGCTTCGCTTCTTTCATAATGCGATCGAGCCCTTCAAGTCCACGTGTTGCAACGTCAACGAGTGTTTGACGGCTTTTCATAATATTTAAATCAAAATCGGGTGTTACTTGGAACGTTTCAAGCACTTGATCTAACATTTCACGGTGTTGAGCCGTAACGGTTACGATCGACTCAATGTCTTCATGCTTTTCCAGTTCTAATACGAGAGGCGCCATTTTAATTGCTTCTGGACGCGTCCCAAAGATCGTCATCACTTTCCACTTGCGTGTCAAATCGAATCCCACCTTCAATTTTTATTATTTTGTACCGAATAAACGGTCTCCTGCATCGCCAAGTCCTGGCACGATATAGCCATTTTCATCTAATTTTTCATCGAGTGCTGCAATATAAACGTCTACATCTGGGTGTTCTTCTGTGAATGCTGCGACGCCTTCTGGTGCTGCAATTAAACACATGAACTGAATATCTTTCGCTCCACGTTTTTTAAGTGAATGAACGGCTTCAATTGCTGAACCACCGGTTGCGAGCATCGGGTCAACGACGATAAATTTACGTTCTTGAACGTCTTTCGGTAATTTTACATAATATTCTACTGGTTTTAACGTTTCAGGGTCACGGTAAAGTCCGATATGTCCGACACGTGCAGCTGGAATTAACTCTAAAATACCTTCGACCATACCAAGTCCTGCACGAAGAATTGGAATAATGCCTAATTTTTTACCAGCTAATACGTTCGATGTAGACGGTCCTACTGGTGTTTCGACGACCGTTTCAGCGAGTGGTAAATCACGCGTAATTTCATATGCCATGAGTGTCGCTACTTCGTCTACGAGTTCACGAAATTCTTTCGTTCCTGTATTGACATCACGAATAAATGTAAGTTTGTGTTGAATGAGCGGGTGATCAAATACGTGTACGTTGCTCATAAAAATCGCTCCTTTATTGTTTCAATTTCTTAACCTTGTTTATTATAACAGAAGAAAGAGTGAAGTCATATGACGGGTTCTAAAACATTTTCATTCTTTCTTTTCAGTTAATTTCTTTTTCAAGTATGAAAGTATACACCTATTGGAAAAAGGATTCGCTCTTAATAAGGATTACTCATAAACGTACCCATTTATCAATGCCTACTTAGCTCCCAAAAGAAAATAATGAAAAACGTAAAAAGGTACGCAAGCGAGATGCTTGCGTACCTTTTCGAGTGATTATGCGTAAAGTGGGAAACGTGAAGTTAGTGCTTTGACACGTTTACGTGCTTCTTCATATACTGTTTCGTCCCCGATATTTTTTAAGACGAGTGCCATAATTTGACCGATTTCTTTCATGTCGTCTTCTTTCATACCACGGCTCGTTACAGCTGGTGTTCCGATACGAATACCTGATGTTACGAATGGACTTTCTGTATCGAACGGAATTGTGTTTTTATTCGTTGTAATTCCGACTTCATCTAATGCCGCTTCTCCGTCTTTTCCTGTTACTTCAAGTGAACGAAGGTTTAGAAGGAGTAAGTGATTATCTGTTCCACCTGAAACGATGTCGATTCCTTCTGCTTGTAATGCTTCGCTTAATGCAGCAGCATTTTTCTTAATTTGTTGTGCATATTGTTTGAATTCAGGTTGTAACGCTTCGCCAAATGCAACTGCTTTTGCCGCGATGACGTGCATTAAAGGACCCCCTTGAATTCCTGGGAAAATCGATTTGTCGATTTTTTTACCCCATTCTTCGTTCGTTAAAATTAAACCACCGCGTGGACCGCGAAGTGTTTTATGTGTCGTAGACGTCACAAAGTCTGCGTATTCAACAGGGTTTGGGTGCTCTCCTGCTGCGACGAGACCTGCGATGTGCGCCATATCAACCATGAAAAGTGCGCCGACTTCATCTGCAATTGAACGGAATTTCGCAAAGTCGATTTCACGTGGGTATGCACTTGCACCTGCGATAATTAATTTCGGTTGGTGTTCAATCGCTTTTTGACGAACGTCTTCGTAGTCGATCATTTCAGTTTCTTTATCAACACCATATTCCACAAAGTTGTAAATTTTACCTGAGAAGTTTACCGGACTACCGTGTGTTAAGTGTCCACCGTGTGATAAGTTCATGCCGAGCACTGTATCACCTGGTTCTAATACTGTGAAGTAAACAGCCATATTCGCTTGTGCACCTGAGTGTGGTTGTACGTTGGCATGTTCTGCTCCGAAAATTTCTTTTAAGCGATCGCGTGCGATGTCTTCTACAACGTCGACGTGCTCACATCCTCCGTAATAACGTTTACCTGGATAACCTTCAGCATATTTATTCGTTAAATATGAACCTTGTGCTTCCATAACAGCTTCTGTTACAAAGTTTTCTGATGCAATGAGTTCGATGTTGTCTTGTTGACGTGTCTTTTCTGCCATAATCGCATTGTATACAGCTTCATCTGCACGTTGTACGTTGCTTAAATCCATTTCGTATCTTCTCCCTTACGTTTATCTATTGTTGGAACGCTAACTTTCGTGTTCTAGCATGATTGTAACATAAATTACGTAAAAATCTATTGAAATTCGGTGAAATCACGAACGATATTTTGCGCGTGGCCCTCCGACGAGGCGAGGACGTGTCGTCGCTACCGTGACGATAGCTTCTCCGATTCGTTCCATTGATGTCCGAACTGGTACGACGACCGGTTTTAAATGCATACCAATCATCGTCTGTCCGATATCGATTCCTGCGTGTGCTACAAGTTGTTCGACCGTCACCGCATCTTCAAGGTGTTCATAAGCATACGTCGACATCGAACCTCCTGCTTCTCGTACTGGATAAACCGTTAATGGTTCTAATCCGAACGTTTCCGCTGCGTGACGTTCGATCGTTAAGACACGATTAATATGTTCGCATCCTTGAAACGCTAAATGGAGTTGATGACGTGCAGCAAACTCACGTAACGGTCGGAATAACGCTTCCGCTACTTCAGGTGAACTTGCAGAACCGATTCGTTCTCCGATAACTTCTGATGTCGAACAACCGACGACAAAAAATGTATTCGGATGAATCGGTGTTTGTTCTTCAAACTCTGCAAGTAGTTGTTCGAGCTGTAACGTCCACATACGTGTTGCGTCCATGGAATCCTCCTCTTAGTTTTCGTCTTGGATCGCTGTTATTTTATCGATACGGCGTTGATGACGACCGCCTTCAAATTCTGCTGTTAACCACGTTTTTGCAATTTCTTTTGCAAGGGCGCCGCCGACAATTCGTCCGCCCATTGCTAAAATGTTCGAATCGTTATGTTCGCGTGTCGCATGCGCTGTATATACGTCGTGAACGAGGGCACAGCGAATACCGTTTACTTTGTTTGCTGCAATTGACATTCCAATACCTGTTCCACAAATTAAAATACCTCGTTCGTATTTTCCACTTGCGACACCTTCTGCTACAGGTTTTGCGTAGTCTGGGTAATCGACCGATTCTTCGTGATCAGGTCCGAGGTCAACGTAGTCTAACTTCATTTCTTCTAATAATGTAATGATTTCACGGCGTAAATTGTTTCCGCCGTGATCTGATGCGATGGCAATTGTCATCTTTATTCCTCTTTTCTAAAATGTAATGATTTTATTTTATCATAAAAACGTTTTACCGTGTCGTGTCAAATTGGTTGACGATTTGACGCAACTCTTCTGCTTCTACTTCAAGCTGTTTGGCCCGTTGTTCCATTTGTTGCATGACGATACGTTGTGCTTCTGTCGTCGACGTTACTTGTTCTGTTCCTGCTGCCGTTTCTTCTGCGATAGCCGCAACGTGTTGAGCTTGTTCACTCGTCTTTTGAATACTACTTAACTGTTTATTAACAACGTCTGTAATTTCCATAACAGACATCGTCATCTTGCGCACTTCTTCACTCGTTGTCGCCATCGCTTCGCTCGTTTCTTTCGCTCGTTGTTGTTCTTTTTGCGCTAACGTATTTTGCTCACTGACGTGGTGCACGATTTCTTTCACTTCATCTTGAATTCGTGCAATCATCGTATGAATATCTGTAACTGATTGTGCACTTTGGTCAGCGAGCATGCGAATTTCTTCTGCGACGACTGCGAAACCTTGACCAGCCTCACCTGCTCGTGCTGCTTCAATCGAAGCATTGAGCGCTAACAAATTCGTCTGTTCGGCAATACTACCAACGACATTTACAATTTCACCGATTTTTTCCGTTTCTTTTGCTAACTGCTGTGCTTGTCTTTCTGACTGTTCGCTACGTGCTGTAATTTCGCCAATATGGTCGACTAAATTTAAAACCGTATCGGTCGTTTCTTGTAACAATGTAAAAATTTCACGCGCTTGACGCCCGGTTTCCCCCGCTGTTTCGTTGACACGGGTAGCGTCACTTTGAATATATTCTAATTCTTCAGCCGTTTGTTGAATAGCTAGTGCCGTCTCTTCTGCACCTTTTGAAATGTCTTGTACGGTACTATTGACAATGACGGTCTGTTCATTCGCTTCTAAAGCGCCTGCTGCCGTAGCGTGTGCGGTTGTTGTCGTACGTTCGACACTTTGATCAATTTGCTCGACAATTTTTCGCAAGCTTTCAACGACTCGTTGAAACGATTCAGCGACAGATTGAATTTCATCATTCGATTGTGGGCAATGAACATCTTGTCCAATTTGATGATTCGCCACACGTTCGGCCGATTGTTCTAACTGTTGTAACGGTCGTGTTAAAAATTGGCTGAAAATTGCAGCTAATATACCGGACCAAAGAATACCTAATCCGTACGTTACCATTTCAAAAACAGACGGATTCATATTCGGGAAAAATCTCGGTTGTACGGTATGTAAAAACAACGCACTACACGTATACGTAACGAGTGCTAATATCGTAACGAACAACACGAGTTTCATGCGAAGATTTCCTTTTTTCATCTCTGTTCCTCCAATCGTTCTACTAATGTTTCAATAACATCTAACAATTCGTAATAAGTCGCTTCATACGTTCCATACGATTGCCCGAATGGATCGAGTATGTCGAGACCTTCCACTCGGCCAATATATTCTTTCAACGTATATACTTTTGACGCTTGTTCGGGATAGTGCATTTTCAATAAATCCCGATGTTGCGTCGTCATCGTTAACAATAAGTCGGCCCATTCGATATCTTCTCGGCGTAACAAATGTGACGTTTCCGTATGCGGTAACCCATTTTTTTCAACGAGTGCTTTCGCATGCGGAGACATCGGTATGCCGTCTTGCGTCATAATACCTGCAGAACGTACTGCTATATTCGGAATTTGCTTTGCTCGCAAAATCGCTTCCGCCATTGGACTGCGACATGTGTTTCCTGTACAAATAAAACAAATATTCATTTTATCACCTACTTTAAGATTACATCATATTTTTATGAAAATATACTGTTAACCCCTTTTGTGACAACGATTTCACAAATCGTCAACAATCGACAAAAACCGGCCTCTTCCACACTAAGGAATGACCGGTTTCTTTTATTCATAACGACGTCCCGCTGCTGCTTTTGTTAAACGATTCATAACAGCTGTTCCTACACCGTTTAAATCTGTTTCGACTGCTAAAATAATATCCGCTGTCGTCATGTCACACTGACGTAACGCACGATATAAATGTGCTGCCATTTGATCATGACGTTTCGCAGGACCGAGAGCGAAATACCAATCTGCTTCATCGATATACAGTTCATCTGGTCCGATAACCGCAACTTCTTTTCCTTCTTGTTGGAGCGTCTTCACAGCGAGATGAATTTTTTCTTTGTCCGGTCGAATCACAAATAAAGGGGCATCCGGTGCATAATGCATATATTTCATACCTGGAGCACGCGGTGCTTTTTCTTGTTGAACGGTAATATCTTCTCGGACTTCCCCGATGACCGCTTCAATTTGTTCTTTCGTCACTGAGCCAGGACGTAAAATAGTAGGCGGTGTCGTCGTCATATCGAGTACCGTCGACTCCACACCGACATCCGTTGGGCCTCCGTCGACAATGTACGGAATTCGTCCTTCTAAGTCTGCGTAGACATGTTCTGCTGTCGTCGGACTTGGTTTGCCGCTTCGATTGGCACTCGGTGCTGCGACCGGTTCGTTTAACTGGCGTAACATCGCAAGTGCTACTGGATGATTCGGCATTCGAATGCCGACCGTTTCCATTCCTGGTGTGACACTCGGCGCTACTGCTCCTTCTTTTTTGTATAAAATGAACGTCAGCGGTCCCGGCCAAAAATGATCCATCAACTGACGCGCTTCTTCTGATACGTCGCGTGCGAGTTGATCCACTTGTGCAAGATCCGCAATGTGAACGATAAGCGGATTGTCGGATGGGCGTCCTTTCGCTTGAAAGATTTTTTGTACCGCTTCTTCATTCGTCGCAACCGCTCCTAATCCGTACACTGTTTCTGTCGGAAAAGCGACGACATCTCCCGCTCGAAAATGCGCGAGTGCTTCTCCAAAAAAACGACATTCATTACCGTCTCGTTCATACGTTTCTACCATCGTATCGATCATTTGATATTCCCCTTTCGTTAAATTGTCACGTGTACCCAACGATCTTTACCGTGCATATCTTGATGCGCTTCAATCTGCGCATGCGGCAATGAACGTTGAAATAAGTGAAGGACGGATTCCTTTTGCAAATAGCCAATCTCAACGATACAGTGCGAACCTTTTGTCATAAAGGGTTGAATCGTTTCTGCTAAATGGCGATAAAATGCCAACCCTTCTTCTTTTGCGTACAAAGCTAATTCCGGCTCGAACTGTTTCGTACTTTCGCTCATCGCATCTTTTTCCCCTAATCCGATATAAGGTGGATTTGAAATGATCACGTCATACGTGCCAGACAATACGTTCGTTCCGTCTCCGTGACGAAAAGTCAACGCCGTCTCATACGTTGTCGCATTTTGCTTTGCAATGAGAAGAGCATCTTTTGAAATATCTGTCGCTTCGATATCGAGTGCCGGACGCTCTTTTTTTAACGTCACCGCAATCGCACCACTTCCTGTACCGATATCGACAACACGAGCATTCGGCGAACATGTGTTGTCGATTACTTCTAACGTATACGCCACAATTTCTTCTGTTTCGGGTCGCGGAATGAGTACCGATGAATCAACGTAAAACGGGCGGTTGAAAAAGTACGCTTCTTCTATAACGTATTGAAACGGTTCTCCACGTAATAAACGTGCGCCGAGTCGTTCCATTCGTTCGAGTGCTTCACCTTCCACTTCTTCATTTAACGCCATAATCCATCCGGTATAATCGTATTGTAAAACGTGGCGAACGAGTTGTTCACCAACATTCGGATCACACCCGACTGCTTCGAGTCGTTCACTCCATTTTTTCGTCACGTTGAACACGTTCGTCATTGTTGATTCAAGCTTTCTAAACGTGCAGTCTGTTCTTCAATAATGAGCGCTTCAATGACTTCATCTAAATCCCCGTCGATAATCGCATCTAGTTTTTGTAACGTTAATCCGATACGGTGGTCGGTCACACGACTTTGTGGGTAGTTGTACGTACGAATACGTTCCGAACGATCACCCGTTCCGACTGCTGATTTTCGTTGTTCTGCATATTCAGCGTTCGCTTCTTCTTCCGCCGCTGCATATACACGTGCTTTTAATACTTTCATCGCTTTTTCACGGTTTTTAATTTGTGATTTTTCATCTTGCATCGCAACCATAATGCCCGTCGGCAAGTGAACGATACGTACAGCTGAATCAGTCGTGTTGACGTGCTGTCCTCCTGCACCACTTGAACGATACGTATCAATTTTTAAATCTTCATTTCGAATTTCGATATCGACATCTTCTACTTCAGGTAAAACAGCAACTGTCGCCGTCGACGTATGGACACGTCCGCCTGATTCTGTTTTCGGAATACGTTGTACACGGTGAGCCCCACTTTCGAACTTCAAGCGAGAATACGCACCTTGTCCTTTGATCATGAAGACGACTTCTTTAAAACCGCCAAGTTCTGTCGGTGAAGCACTCATCGTCTCAACGCGCCATCCTTTATTTTCTGCATAACGGCTATACATACGGAATAAGTCGCCTGCAAATAGAGCCGCTTCATCACCGCCGGCTGCACCGCGAATTTCCATAATGACGTTTTTGTCATCGTTTGGATCTTTCGGGATCAGTAACATCGTCAGTTGCTCTTCCATCTGTTCGAGCGATTCCTCTAACTCTGAAACTTCCATCTTCACGAGTTCGCGCATTTCTTCATCTAATGAAGAATCGTCTAACATCGGCTTTGTTTCCTCGTATTGCGCTTTTTGCTTTTTATATTCTCGATAAACAGTTACCGTTTCCGATAAGTCTGCGTGTTCAATCGAATATTGACGTAACTTTCCTACATCTGCCATTACTTCAGGATCACTTAATAGTTCATTTAATGTATTGTAACGATCTTCTACTGCCTGTAATTTATCAAACATCGTCGTTCTCCTCTTCTATTCAAATAGTCTTCATCTATTGTAAGCGAAAAGATAGGTCGCATGCAATTGTTCATTTTCGCACTTCATGGTGATGACGACATCTCGCTTCGTACGTTTCATCCGAGCCGACGAGTACCGTCGGGTCGTCAATATGTGCTGGTTCGCCGTCGATTAGTCGTTGCGTTCGTGTCGCACGATGACCGCACACAGCGCAAACTGCATGTAATTTCGTTACATATTCTGCAATGGCGAGTAATTGGGGCATCGGTTCAAACGGTTGTCCACGAAAATCTTGATCTAACCCTGCTACGATGACACGATATCCTTCATCGGCCCAGTCTGAAACGATTTGAGGTAACGTATGGTCAAAAAATTGTGTTTCGTCAATCGCGATAACGTCGAGATCTTCTGTAACGTAGCGCGCCATTTCGGACGCGGTATGTACCGAAACCGCTCGAAGTGTTCGACCGTCATGACTGGCGATTGCTTCTTTTTCGTACCGATCGTCGAGTGCAGGTTTAAAAATAATTGCGCGTTGACGTGCAATCGATGTGCGACGTAACCGACGCATTAATTCTTCTGACTTCCCTGAAAACATACTACCTGTTATAACTTCTATCCAACCTCGTTGCATCATAATATCCATTGAGATGCCTCCTAATCTCGTTCTTGATCATTCGGTTCATTTTACCATTAGTTTTCGATTTCGTTCAATTATTCAGGATAAAGAGATAAAACTTATCCACAATCTACAAATGTGGATAAGTTTTATACGAAATAAGTGAAGAATCGATTACTCGAACACTGAAAAAAGAATTTAAAAAAATACCTACCAGTCGCGACTGGTAGGTATTTCTTGTGATTATTCTTCGTCTGAAAGGCCGTATTTTTTATTGAAGCGGTCGACGCGGCCGTCCGCTGCAGCAAATTTCTGACGTCCTGTGTAGAATGGGTGACATTCTGAACAAACTTCCACACGAATTTCATCTTTTACTGAACCTGTTTCGAATGTGTTTCCACATGAACAAGTTACTTTTGCTGTATGGTATTCTGGGTGAATTCCTGCTTTCATCGGTCTCTCTCCTCTCGCCCTAATCTGTTTGCCAGACTAGAGTTATATTTTAGGCGCACTTTTCTTTTCGAAAAAGCGCTCAAAAGACGGATGCCTTACACGACCCGAATATGTCAGTCGCATATGCAAAAATCTCGTTAAAAAACTTCACTCAAAAAGTATACCAACTTCATTTTAAAAAATCAAATGTTTTATCATCGCTTACGCATCCGTTTTTTTTCGGCGTGCTGCGCGTTGCTTCTTCAACTGCGTTTCGATTTTATCCATGAATTGTTCATTCGTTTCCGTCTTCTTCATTTCACGCAAGAAACGTTCTGTGAAATCCGGCGCATTCGATAATGAACGACGAATCGACCACATTTGTTCGAGCGTTTTTTCATCGAGTAGTAATTCTTCTTTTCGCGTACCTGAACGTTTTAAATCAATCGCAGGGAATATACGACGCTCTGCTAATTGACGATCTAAATGAAGTTCCATATTACCGGTTCCTTTGAACTCTTCATAAATGACTTCGTCCATTCGTGAACCAGTATCGACGAGTGCCGTCGCTAAAATTGTAAAACTTCCACCTTCTTCTAAATTTCGAGCGGCTCCAAAAAATCGTTTCGGACGGTGGAACGCAGCAGGGTCGATTCCTCCAGATAACGTTCGGCCACTCGGTGGAATGACTAAGTTGTACGCACGAGCAAGTCGTGTCAATGAATCCATTAAAATGACGACATCTTTTTTCTGTTCTACGAGACGCATCGCTCGTTCTAAAACGAGTTCCGCTACTTTTACATGATTTTCAGGTCGTTCATCAAACGTCGAACTAACGACGTCTGCTTTAACTGAACGTTCAATATCTGTCACTTCTTCCGGACGTTCGTCGATTAATAAAATGATGAGTTCGGTTTCCGGGTAATTCGTCGTAATGGCGTTGGCAATTTCTTTAATTAACATCGTCTTTCCTGCTTTTGGCGGCGCAACGATTAAACCACGTTGACCAAATCCGACAGGTGAAATTAAGTCGATCATCCGTGTCGACAGTTGATGCGCTTTCGTCTCCATGCGAATATGGCGATCGGGATAAAGCGGCGTTAATGCTGGGAAGTGGACACGTTCACGAGCGATTTCTGGGTTTTCACCGTTGACTGCTTCAACTTGAAGTAAACCGTAATATCGTTCATTTTCTTTCGGTGGACGTACTTTTCCAGATACTTTGTCTCCATTTCGTAATTCGAATCGACGAATTTGAGAAGCGGATATGTAAATATCTTCAGAACTCGGAGAATAATTAATCGGACGTAAAAAGCCGAATCCTTCCGATTGAATAATTTCGAGTACACCTTCCATGAAAAAATATCCTTCTTTTTCAGCACGTGACTTTAAAATCGCAAAAATTAATTCTTTTTTCGTCAGCTTTGAGTAATATGAAATTTTAAATTGACGAGCGAGTGTATACAACTCTTTCAACGTCATCTCTTCTAATGCAGCGAGGTTTACTGCTCCCATATGTTTGCACCACACTTCGTTTTATTTACGTCTATTGATCGTATGTTTCGTTTTTTCTCTTCATCGTAAAAAAGACCGAGAAGACTCATCGCATCCTCTTCGGCCTTTTTCTCCGTATCTGTTACTCGTTTTCTAAGACGAGCTTCGGTTTTTTCGTCATACTATGACGTCCTTCGATGAAACGGATCGTTCCTGATTTTGAACGCATGACGAGTGACTGTGTAGTCGTATAATCGCCTTTTGTTTGTACACCGCGAAGAAGTTCACCGTCTGTTACTCCTGTCGCTGCGAAAATCGCATCGTCACCTTTGACGAAGTCATCCATCATTAATACTTTGTTCACGTCGATGCCCATTTTTTCACAACGTGCAATTTCTTCGTCGTTTGACGGCATTAATTTTCCTTGGATTTCCCCTCCGAGCGTTTTTAAGCCAACTGCTGAAATAACGCCTTCTGGTGCACCACCAATACCGAATAAAATGTCAACGCCCGTTGAATCGAACGCTGTGTTCAGCGCCGCTGCGACGTCTCCATCTTGAATTAATTTAATACGAGCACCGGCTTGACGAATTTCTTCAATCATCTCTTTATGACGTGGACGATCTAAAATCGTCGCCGTTACGTCTTCAATTCGTTTGTTTTTCGCTTTTGCGACAGCGTGTAAGTTTTCTGTAATCGATGCATTGATGTCTACTTTTCCTACGGCTTCGCGTCCGACTGCAATTTTCTCCATATACATATCTGGTGCATGAAGTAAATTTCCACGGTCTGCTACAGCTAATACAGCGAGTGCATTCCAACCACCTGATGCGACGATATTCGTACCTTCTAACGGATCGACGGCGATATCAACAGCGGGTCCTGTACCTGTACCGAGTTCTTCTCCGATATAAAGCATCGGTGCTTCGTCCATTTCACCTTCTCCGATTACGACAACCCCTTCCATCGGGATCGTATCAAATACCATACGCATTGCGGACGTTGCTGCATCGTCTGCCTCATTTTTTAAACCTTTACCCATCCAGCGTGCGGCAGCAACTCCTGCTGCTTCTGTGACGCGGACTAACTCCATTGATAAACTACGTTCCATGAGCGTTGTTCCTTTCGTTTTACGAATTTCTTTGAATCATGTTGCTTCTCTCATTATACCATACGTTTCATAGGAAAATTTTCGTTACATTTATTTTTTTCGTTCAACACGATCAATTTTTGCACCAAGTCGGCGTAATTTCTCAATCATGTTGCTGTATCCTCGTTCGATATGGTAAATGTCGCGAATTTCCGTTTCGCCTTCTGCTAAAAGCCCTGCAATGACGAGCGCTGCTCCTGCCCGAAGATCGGTCGCACGTACACTCGCCCCTTGTAATTCGGTCGGTCCGACGATAATCGCGGCATTTCCTTCAACACGTGCCCGGACGTTCATTCGACTCAATTCATCCATCTGTTTAAATCGAGCAGAGTAAATCGTATCCGTTACGACCGACGTACCGTCTGCTAATGTGAGCAAAACAGTAAACGGTTGTTGAAGATCTGTCGGAAAACCGGGATAGACTAATGTTTTGACGTCTACCGCTGTAAGAGGTTTCTCAATTTTTGGAATATAAATCGATTCTTCTCGTTCTTCGACAGTAACACCGACTTCGCGTAGTTTAGCTGTCAATGCTTCGACGTGTAACGGAATGACATTGTCGATTTCAATTCCTGAACCGATTGCAGCAGCCATAATCATATACGTCCCCGCTTCGATTCGATCGGGAATAATAGAGTGACGTGTTCCGTGTAATCGATCGACCCCTTCGATTCGAATAACGTTCGTCCCAGCTCCTTTAATATTTGCTCCCATATTCGTCAACAGCGTCGCTACGTCAATAATTTCAGGCTCTTTTGCTGCATTTTCAATAATCGTTTGTCCTTTTGCACGGACCGCAGCGAGCATAATATTAATCGTCGCACCGACACTGACGACGTCTAAATAAATTTTCGCTCCTTTTAGCTGTTCCGCACGTAAATAAATCGCGCCGTGTTCATTTGTCACTTTCGCACCGAGTGCTTCAAAACCTTTAATATGTTGGTCAATCGGACGCGGTCCTAAATGACAACCCCCCGGCATTCCGATTACTGCACGACCGAATCGACCGAGCATCGCTCCCATAATATAATAAGAAGCACGCATTTTTTTAACATCACCGTTCGGCAACGGCATGTCGACCATATTTGTCGGGTCAATCATCATCGTCTTGCCATCAAATGTCGTCTCGCCGCCGATTGATTCCATGAGACGTTGTAACGTACGAACGTCCGAAATATCGGGCAAGCCGTCAATCGTTACCGGTGAATCGGCTAAAATCGATGCGGGGATGAGCGCAACCGCACTATTTTTCGCACCACTCACTTCAATCGTTCCGCTGAGCGGACGTTTCCCTTGCACTTTGTATACGTATTCTTTTTCTTTCATTTATTTCTTCGCTCCTGACTCTTCCCAATCTTTCATAAATTGCGCAATACCGCGATCCGTTAACGGATGTGCGATCATTTGTTCAATCACCGCTGCGGGTACTGTCGCAATATGCGCACCTGCTAACGCTGCACCGCGAACGTGTTCAGTATGACGAACAGACGCTGCGATAATTTTCGTCGGGATGTCATGTAATGTAAACAGTTGACGAATGTCGCGGATTAGTGCCATACCGTCTTGTCCAATATCATCTAAACGACCGATAAACGGCGAGACGTACGTTGCACCTGCACGTGCAGCAAGTAATGCTTGTTGCACGCTAAAAATCAATGTAACGTTCGTCGTATACCCTTCTTTCGACAAAATTGAACAAGCACGTAAACCTTCTTTTGTCATCGGTAATTTAATCGTAATTTGTGGTCCGATTTGTGCTAATCGACGTCCTTCTTCGACCATTTCTTCTGCTCGCTCTGTCGTCACTTCTGCACTTACTGAATACGATGAGTCGACAATCGACGTAATTTCTTCCATACGCGTCACAAAGTCGACACCTTCTTTAGCAACGAGTGAAGGGTTTGTCGTCACACCATCAATCACCCCTAATGTATGCATGTGCTGAATTTGTTCGACATTGGCTGTATCTATAAATAATTGCAATATGATTCCTCCTCGTCGCGGATGTATACTCTGGATAAGTCTAGCTAAAAGCTAACCTTCTCCAGATTATACATACTTTCTCCACGGATTCCCAAGTTATTCCTTCTATACTTATACAATCGATTCGTTTGTTTAAAAAAAGAAGGAGACCCGTCGCACACGCGTCGTATCTCCTTATCTTTTTTTACTTATGCTTGTTGTGAACTACCAAATTCACGCATTTTACCGATAACCGTTTGTTTAATCGTCTCACGCATCGGTCCTAAAAACTTACGTGGGTCGTACATTTCTGTGTCGTTTGCGAGCACTTCACGTACTGTTTTCGTACCTTCAATTTGGTTTTCTGTATTAACGTTAATTTTTGCTGTACCGAGTGAAATCGCACGTTGGATATCTTTTACCGGAATACCTGTTCCTCCGTGAAGAACGAGCGGTACGTCAGTTAAGTTCGAAATTTCTTCCATTTCTTCAAATCCTAAATTCGGCTCACCTTTATACGGTCCGTGAACTGATCCGAGTGCAGGTGCTAAACAGTCTACTTCTGTTTTTGTGACGAGTTGTTTACACTCTTGTGGATCTGCGTAAATTACGCCGTCTGCAATCGTATCGTCTTCTTGTCCACCGACAATTCCGAGTTCTGCTTCAACCGATACGCCGAATTCGTGTGCATAACGTACGACTTTGCGTGTTACGTTAATGTTTTCTTCTAACGGTTGAGCAGATGCGTCGATCATGACCGATGTAAATCCTGCATCGACCGCTTCTTTACACATTTCAAAAGATGCACCGTGGTCTAAATGAATCGCAACCGGTACCGTAATACGATAGTCTTCCATTAATCCTTCTACCATGTTGACGACTGTTTTAAAACCACCGATATAACGACCTGCACCTGCCGATACTCCTAAAATAACAGGTGAGTTTTCTTCTTCTGCTGCTTCTAAAATTGCTTGGGCATATTCTAAGTTGTTAATGTTGAATTGACCGACAGCGTACTTACCTTCTTTTGCTTCGATTAACATCTCTTTCATTGAAACGAGTGCCATTTTTCATACTCCTTTTCGAACGATTGCTTTCAAAAATGCAATCGTTTCACTATAATAATATCGACTCTATCATAACAAAAAGTGGCGCCTTTGACTACTCACACGGGTGCGCCCCTTGAAATAGAAGGAGATTGAGACGATTGAAAATTTTTACGACACAATTAATCGGTTTGTTGCGAAAAGTAGAACAAGAAGAACATTTTGCTATTGATGAAACGGCGCGTCTACTTGCCCAGTCTGCAATGGGAGACGGCGGACGTGTTATTTTGTACGGAACAGATGAGCTCGATGCTGTCGTGACGCGCGCTCTTTTAGGCGCTGAACCGATGCAACGTGCAGTTCGTTATGAAGAAGGGATGACGTTTGAAAAAACAGACCGCGTCTTTTTAATGGGACGTTACGCAAATGATGAACGGTTGTTAACGATTGCACAACAGCTGTTTGATTCGTTCATTCCATTTGCGGCGATGACTGCCACTTTACCGGGAGACGACAACGTACTCGAAACACTCGCTTATACGTACATTTGTACACATACACCAGAAGGATTTGTGCCAACAGACGATGGACAACGTATCGGACGCCCGCACGCTTTACTCGCTACGTTCGTCTTAGAAGCGATTATGATGCAATATCACGACATCATCCGACAAGAAACGATGTAACAAAAAACACTTCTCGAAATATTTATTTCGGAAGTGTTTTTTATTTACGCTGTCGTTTGTTTCGTATCACGATCAGGTTCTTCAACTTTTTTAATATATAATCGAGAAATACGACTCCGATCGACTGTTTCGACTGTAAAACGGAGATGTTCGTATGAAACCGTTTCTCCCATTCGCGGAATCCGTCCGAACAACTGCATGACGAAGCCTCCGACCGTTTCTGTATCATCCGGCAATTCAAGCCCACTCCACTCTTCTAACTCTTCTAAGTCGAGTCGACCGTGACAAATGAGTTTCGTATCCGTTTGTGTATAAATTAAATCGAAATCTGCATCCGTTTCATCTTCGATATCTTGCCCAATCATTTCTTCAATAATATCTTCTTGCGTGACGATACCGAGCGTGCCGCCGTATTCATCTAAAATGATGGCCATATGTTTCTTTTGTGCCAACATGAGACGAAATACTGTTTCGACACTCATCGTCTGCACGACATAGAGCGGTTCGCGATCCAAATAATCGACCATATCGTGTTCAGGATGCATCGACCATTCAATGAGCTTTTTCGAATAAAAAATACCGACAATTTTATCAATACTTCCTTCATAAACCGGATAACGCGTATATGCGTGTTCTAAAATTGTATCGCGTACTTCTTCGTATGAAGCTCCTGTTTGTAGTGCAATCAATTCCGTTCGGTGCGTTTCCATAACGTCGAGCACATCTTTTTCTGGAAAGTCTAAAATTCCTTTAATGCGTTCTGTTTCGTCACGCTCAAACGTTCCTTCAATCGACGCTAAGTCCACGAGTGAACGTAAATCGTCTTTCGTCAACGTCGCTTCCGTTACAGCTCCTTTTGAAATAATACGAATAAACAAATTCGTAAACATCGACAACAATGCCGTCAGCGGTGTTAACAATTTTACGAGTAACCGGATAACCGGGGCAACGATATAGGCAATCGTATCCGAAAATGTTGCAGCGATCGTCTTTGGCAATACTTCACCGAAAATAATTAAAACAATCGTTAAAATACCGGTCGCTACCCCAACACTTAAACCGTGTTCAATCGCAATCATCGTTACAATAGTCGGCATCATAATATTGGCGATATTATTTCCGATTAAAATCGCCGTAATCATACGATCGGGTTTTTGCAATAAACGATCTAACTTTTGCGCCTTTACATCTCCATCGTTCGCGCGTGACCTCACTTTCATTTGATTCACCGCGGTGAGTGCTGTTTCACTTCCCGATAAGAAAAAAGACATGAATAAGAAAAATAATAATGCGATAAACAAACGCATCTCCCCCAGAGTGATTTTCAATTTCATCGTACAAACTTTGAACGTTTATTATATCATAGCTCACTCATTTCGGTAGAAAAGACGTGTAAAGTTTCTGATATAATAGAGTAACTATAAAAGAAAGAGGTTAAAAATATGTTACAACGACTTAACGATTATTTTGAAACACATCGTGCGCGTCATTTAAACGAATTAAATGAATTTTTACGTATTCCGAGCATTAGTGCTTTATCTGCTCATCAAGACGATATGATGCGTGCTGCGACGTGGTTAAAAGAACATTTCGAATCACTCGGCTTAGAACACGTTTCTATCGATGAAACAGACGGACATCCTGTCGTCTATGCCGATTGGTTACACGCTGAAGGTGCACCGACGATGCTCATTTATGGACATTACGACGTTCAACCGGTCGATCCGCTCGAATTGTGGGAGTCCGCTCCGTTTGAACCAACGATTCGAGACAATAAATTGTACGCACGTGGTGCTAGCGACGATAAAGGGCAAGTGTTCATGCATTTAAAAGCGGTCGAAGCACTATTTGCTCTCAACGATGGTAAATTACCGGTAAACGTCAAGTTTATGATCGAAGGAGAAGAAGAAATCGGAAGTGCAAGCTTAGAAACATACATTCCGAACAATAAAGAAAAACTTGCATGTGATACGGTCGTCATTTCAGATACTGGAATGGTCGGACGTGGAAAACCGGCCATTTGTTACGGATTACGCGGACTTGCAGGTGTACAAATCGACGTCAAAGGACCAAAAGGCGATTTACATTCTGGACTTTATGGCGGCGGTGTTCAAAACCCACTTCATGCGATTGCATCGATCGTTGCTTCATTCCGAGATGAACACGGTCAAATTCAAATCGACGGATTTTACGATGACGTTCGTCCGTTAACAGATGCAGAACGCCAAGCATATGCTGCGATTCCTTTCGATGAAGAAGAAGTCAAACGCGACGTCGGAGTAGATGAATTGTTCGGTGAAAAAGGATTTTCATATTTAGAACAAATTTGGGCACGTCCGACGTTAGAAGTGAACGGATTGTATGGTGGATTCCAAGGAGAAGGAATTAAAACGGTTCTTCCTTCAGAAGCTACAGCCAAAATTTCATGTCGCCTCGTTCCCGATCAAGATCCTGACGACATTATCGAAAAACTACGCGCACACGTCGATAAACATAAACCGAAAGGCGTCGACGTCACGATTACCGATTTCGATAAAGGAAAACCGTTTATTACACCGTTTGATCACCCCTTCATTCAAGCGGCAAGCCGTTCATACGAAAAAGTGTACGAAACCGAAACAGCTTATACACGCGGGGGCGGTTCGATTCCTATCGTTTCCACTTTCGATGAAATTTTAAACGTTCCGGTCGTTTTAATGGGCTTCGGTCTTGATACCGAAAACTTCCACGCACCAAATGAACATTTCCATTTAGAAAACTTCGATGCGGGATTACGTGTCATTAGCGATTATTACTTTGAATTAGCAAGAACAAAACAATAACAAAAAGTGCACACTTGCCTCACTAGGCGGTGTGCACTTTTTATACTATAAGAAAAACGTAAAAAAGGAGTCATCTCCCTTTTTACATTTTTCGCATATGATTATTGTTTTTCTTTAATTTTTACTTTTGAACCTGTCTCGTCTTTTAATTCAATTTCGACTTTTGAATAATTCGTCACATTGAAATAATCAACAACCGCTTGAACAATTTCTTCGTTCGTACCGTTTTCAGGTAGTTGTAAATCGACGAGGTTTTCTTCAATCGATGCTTTAGCGTCAGCATCTTTTAATTGAATGTTTTGTGCGACGTCTACATATTCGTTGTCATCGAGGTCTTGTTTATCATATTCTACTTTTACAGCATCTTTATGATCGACTTCGATTTCAATTTCAAATTTCGGATACGATAAAATATCGCTCGCTACTTCATTTTGTTCACCTGTTGTCGTATCATTCGTTTCGTTCGTATTCGTTTCGACTTCTGTTTGATTGTTTGTCGCTGGGTCGTCTACTGGATCTGTTGCATCTTTGTCATTGTCTGCTCCACATGCACCTAATACGAGAGCCGATGCTAAAAGAGCACTTCCAATCGTGAGTGATTTTTTCAAATCTTCCACAACCTTTCTTTAGTTCGTTACTCTTTCTCTTCCCGCTCTCTATCCCTTCAAACATCTTTTACCATTTCCCTTTCGTCTGTTCAACGATTCCGAGCAATTGACGAATTCGTAAAGGTTGCCCATCTTCTAACGTCGTGACACCGTTAAAGTAGCCGAGATAACGGTGTTTTTCAACGTGTCCAACGACGAGAGGAAACGTCGTTTTTTTATACGTAAACGGCGTAAAACTCATTTGCAAATTTTTAGAGAATTTCGTCCGAATAGCCCACGGGCGTGTTACATCGGTATTGTCATGTACGAACAAAACATCTTCGTGAAACTTACGCAATTGACCATCAATCATAAAACCATTTTCGGTCATGCCTGTCCCATCTGTCCATTTTCCACCTAAGTTTAATCCGATACGACGACCGCCCACTTGCTGAGAGGCATTCGCCCAATAACGATCAACATCGCGCGACCAAACCCCTCGCGTAAAATCAAAAGTCGAAAAGCTATACTGCGGCGCTAACGTATAATGACGGTTTTCAAGCGTAATCGACCCTTCTGTCGGCAACGTCATATGTTTCGACGTTAATTGGAACTCTTTTCGTTTATGCGGAACGACGACATTCACTGATTGATCATCTTTTCGGTGCGTCATCGTTAAAGAGACACGTAACGTTTCATTATCAAATTGTGGGATGTTTAACGTCACCGTTGTCGCACTTTCTAAATATGTCGTTTGAATCGACAGCTGTTCATGATGAAACGACGTCGAATCAAACACGTATTCACTCAAATGAAGTTGACGGTTCATCGGAAAAACGTATCGTTCATCGACCGATCGTCCTGTTTCTAAATCGTAAAATGAAACGTGAATAACCGCTGCGTAATCGAGGTGGCTTAACATAACCGACAAGAAAACATCTTCTCCATAAACGACCCAACGATTCCATCGTTTCTTTTGCGGCCAACGTCCTTTTAAGTTTCCACGAATCACCGGCGAAGTCGCATAACCGATCGCTTCTGGATTCAATAAACCTTTTTCATTACAAAGGTTTGTCGATGTTGTCACTTCTCGTTCGATATGTTGCATGCAATTCCCCCTCCTTGTCTACAATCTATATGTCTATTGTAACAGAAGGAAATTGCGAACGTCCTCTAAAACGTTTACCTCTTTTATTTTTTGTCATACCATAAAATAGCTAACGAACCTTCTCCTGCGTGCGTTGCAAGTGATGAAGGTAAGTCACCAATTTCAACAGGTATATCCGGTAAATGTTCTGCAATCATTTGTTGAAGCCGGAGTGCACTTTCTTCTACATTCCCGTGCATAATATACAATTTATCTTCAATCGTTTCCCGACTTTCTAACACGAGATCACGTAAATAGTTGAATGCTCGCTTTTCAGAACGAATTTTTTTGTCAGGAACGAGAAGCCCTTCTTCACTGACGCGAATGACGGGTTTTATATGTAATAAACTACCGAGGAAAAACTGAATCCCCGATACCCGGCCACTTTTACGCAATTGATCTAATTTTCCAATGAGTGCATAAGCACGACGACGTGTTTTCATTTCTTCTAATGTTTCGACAATTTCATCGACAGACATCCCTCGTTCATGTAAAGCAATACCCCGTTCGACAAGTGCCGTAATATTCCCTGAAATTGATCGGGAATCGATCGCTCGAATCGGAAAATTAGCTAAACCTGCTCCTGTTTTAGACGATTCATACGTTCCACTCAGCGGACTTGATAAATGAACAGCGATTGCTTCATCGTAATGTTCTTTCAACGCTTCATACAAAACCGCAAACGTTCCCGGTGCCGGTTGTGACGTCGTCGCAGACGTTTCTGATTCCCGAATACGTGCATGCAATTGTTCTGTCGTTAAGTCGACGTTGTCTTGAAACTGTTCCCGTCCGAAATGGATCGTTAACGGTACGACGTATACGTCTGGATGATGGCGCAATTGTTCTGACACGAAAGCAGTACTATCAATAATCCATGCAATTTTTTTATTCATTATAAACACCCTTTATTAGTTTATTTTAAGACCTGATACTATTATATACGTATTTAATGAAAATATCGACTATTTTCAGAAAACGATCAATCGACTAGCGTTCGTATACGCCATCAGGTATAATTAAAGACAGAATATTTAATTTTTAAAGGAGTGTTGACAAATGAGTTCATTATCTGTTCGTGAAGCGATCGTACAACGTCGCTCAATTAAAAACTTAAACGGTACACCCGTTGAATTATCGGTCGTCGAAGATATTTTAAAAGATGCCGTATGGGCACCAAACCACGGACATCGTAACCCTTGGCGTTTCGTCATCGCAGCAGGGGATGATTACCCGAAGTTACTCGAACTGTTAAAAGAAACGGCGATTCCGAATTGGGCATCACTCGATGAAGAGACGTTAGAAAAGCAAATGAAACGTTTTTCTGGCGCAGGTGCCGCTGTTTTCGTTATCGTACCGGAAGATGCACGCCAAAAAGAACGACTCGAAGATTTCGCCGCGGCAAGTGCACTCGTTCAAAACGCGCAGTTGATCGCATGGGATGAAGGGGTCGGAACGTGTTGGAAAACACCTCCGTTTCTCGATAGTCCGAAGTTCCGCGAACGTCTCGGCGTGAAACAAGGTGAACGAATTATGAGCATGTTACAGTTCGGTTATTTCGATAAAACACCGCCTGCACGTGAACGTGAACCGTTAAATGAACGGATAACTTATTTTAAATAACGACGAAAAAGACGAACCGTCCACTTTTGGGCCGTTCGTCTTTTTTTCATAGGATGAGCCAAACTTACGACATTCGCTCATCTGTTTGTAACATCTCGTAATAAATGCCTTTTTCTCGCTTCAACGCCTCCGGTGAACCACTTTCGACGATGCGACCGTGACGTAATACGAAAATACGATCGGCATGACGAATCGTATGGAGACGGTGCGCAATGACGAAACTCGTTCGCCCTTCCATCAACCGTTCTAACGCGCGTTGAATGACACGTTCTGTCATCGTATCGATATTGCTCGTCGCTTCATCGAGTAATAAAATGGACGGCTTCGCAACGAATGCACGCGCAATCGCTAACAATTGTTTTTCACCTTCTGACAACTCGCTGCCGTTAGCGGTAATAACTGTATCGTAACGATGTTCTAATTGACGAATAAACGAATCAGCATTCGCTCGTTTCGCTGCTTCTTCCACTTCTTCATCAGTCGCATCGAGTCGGCCGTATCGAATGTTTTCACGAATCGTTCCTTCGAATAAAAAGACATCTTGTAATACGAATGCCATTTGACGTCGTAATGAGGCACGTTCGTACTGTTCAATCGGCTGACCGTCTATTGTAATCATTCCTTCGTCGACGTCATAGAAACGTGCGAGCAATTGCATGACTGTCGTTTTTCCTGCACCTGTCGGACCGATTAACGCAATGGTTTCTCCGGCTTGAACGTCAAAGTTCATCCGATCGATCGTCGGCGAAGTCGCTTCTTTTTCATAACGAAAAGAAACGTTATGGAAGGAAACATCACCACGTAAACGATGCGCGAGCGGTTTTCCTTCATCGACTTCTTTCGGTTCATCGAGCATTTCAAAAATACGCTCTGCACCAGCTAAAGCAGATAGTACCATATTAAACTGGTTCGCTAAATCGTTTAACGGGCGTGTAAATTGACGTGCATATTCCGTAAAAATAACGATGACACCAATCGTTACACCCGCCACTTTTCCGAGCGCAAGCCATCCTCCTACTGCAACGACGATTGCAAATGCAAAGTTATTCAATAATGTCATGACTTTCGGAATAAACCCGGAATAAACGAGTGCCCAATAACCGGTTTTTCTTAATTCGTCACTTTTCGTATAAAAGTCTTCTTTCATCTGTTCTTCTCGTCCGTACGCTTTCACAATGACTTGATGAGAAATCGCTTCTTCGACAAAACCGTTTAACTCACCGAGTCGTTTTTGCTGTGCTTTAAATAAGTGACGCGTTCGTCGTGTAATCCAACGCATCGCAACGTACATAACCGGAATAATCATCATCGTCAATACCGTTAATAAAGGGCTTAAATAAAACATGACCGCCACTGTACCGGTTAACGTAATGACACTTGAAAACACTTGAATAAATGAACTATTTAACGTTTGGCTAATCGTATCGACGTCGTTTGTTAATCGACTCATAATGTCGCCGTGTTCTCGCTTATCGAAAAACCGAATCGGCACGTGTTGCAAGTGAGTAAAAAGAGAAGTTCGTAAACGATATACCGTCTGTTGGGCAATCCCAATCATCCAATAATTTTGTAAATACGTCACGAGCGACAATGTGACATATATTGAAAAAAGGAGCGTCAACGGTTTCCAAATGCCGTCGACTTTTCCGTTTACGACGTACGTATCGATCACATAACCGAGTAAAAACGGTCCAGCGAGCGATAAAATTGCTGTAATGAAAACGAGAAATAATACGACAAATAGTAATGCTTTTTTCTCTTCTAATAAACGCCATATGCGAAGCAATGCATATTTCCAATCAAGTGAACGTTTTTCTTTCGGTTCTTTCGATTGAATTTGCGCTTTCGTCAAAATCGTCGGGTAACGAAAAGCTTCTTTTATTTCACGCATCCAATCTCTCCTCTCGTTGGGATTGAACGATTCGTCGATACGTTTCATTCGTTTCATACAACGTCTCGTCTGTTCCAATCCCGACAATTCGTCCGCGTTCCATCACGAAAATACGATCGAGACGACGGGCTGTCGATACTTTTTGCGTAATGACCCATGTTGTCATCTGAAGTGGCTCAAGTGCTTCCATTAACGCAGCTTCCGTCTTCACGTCTAATGCGCTCGTACTATCGTCCAAAATGAGCGTATGCGGTTTTCGTAATAGTGCACGAGCTATCGAGAGCCGTTGTTTTTGGCCGCCCGATAAATTAACACCATGTTGACCGAGTGGTGTATCGAGTCCGTGATCGAATTGATGAATCGTCTGTTCTAATTGCGCACGTCGTAACGCTTCCCATAGCGCTTCGTCCGTTGCATCTTCTTTCCCCCAACGTAAATTTTCACGAATCGTCCCACTCACGAGCTCCGCTTCTTGCGGCACGTAACCGATCTGTTGACGTAACGCCTGTGGATCCCATTTCGTTAACGGCGCTGTACCGTACGTAATCGTCCCTTCATTCGGTTCAAATAATCGCAATAGTAACCGAACGAGTGTCGTTTTTCCAGCACCTGTTTCACCGATAATCGCAATACGTTCCCCTTCTTTGACATGCAATTGCGCACGATGAATCGTATCATTCTCACCGTAACGGAACGTCACATCGTCAAAGTGCCAATCACCCGGTCGTTGTACATCGTATGTATGTACGTTGACTTCATCTTCTATAAGCACTTCTTCAATCCGAGTAGCAGAAGCACGTGCGCGTGAAAAGAGAACGATTAAAAAGGAAAACATCGAAAATGATCCGGTCATTCGTAACGCATAGTTCATAACCGAGACGACTTCTCCTACTTGTGCTTTTTGTAAATCGACATAGAGTGAACCGATGCCGACGACGAGTACGATCATCCCATTCATGACGAGTAATAAAATCGGCAATGTCCATTCCATCGTACGCATCGCTTTCATCGTATCGTCGCGCAAATCTTTGGCAACGTCGTCGAACCGTTCTGACTCGTAACGTTCTTTCGCAGAAGATTTGACGAGACGTATCGCTCTTAAATTTTCACGAACAGTACGGTTCAATCGATCCAGACGACGTTGCACCGCACCGAATAAAACGCCCCCTTTTTGAACCATCCACCATAAAAAAAGGAGTAAAAATGGAACACCGACTAAAAATATAGAAGCAAGTTGCGGGTGAACGACGAATGCCATGACGATACTTCCTAGCGCAATGAGTGGGGCTTTCGTCATAATTCGTAATCCCATAAATAATACTTGTTGAACGATATTGACATCTGTCGTCAATCGTGTCATTAAGCTCGCTGTCGGGAAACGAAGAAACGTCGAAAGGGAAAACGCTTGTAATTTTCGAAATGTTTCCTGCCTCACATCGAATGCGAAACTTTGCGCTACATGGGCAGCTAAAAAAGAATTCAGCACGCCTGAAGCAAATGAAATGAGCATCGCAACGAGCATAATACCTCCCCAAAAGAGGATACGGTCGCTATCTTGCGCGATAATGCCTTCATCGATAATTTTTCCGATAAAAAGGGGTTGTGCGAGTTCAACGACTAATTCAAACAACGTTAACGTCAAAGCAATGAACATCGGCCACTTATAAGTCCATGCAAATTGATATACCGTTTTCATAAAGGACTCCTCTCTTTTTTCGTTTTGATAATGCTTATCAATTATACCTCTTTTCCTTTTCGAATGGGAAATGTTACACTTTGTACACGTTTTTCGAGCAAAAGGTGTACATTAGCTTATTTTTTTGAATTTTTTTATACTGCAACTAAGACTTTTTTCACTTATAATAGGTAGAGAGTTTCAGCGAAGGAGGAATTAAAAGTTGGTTACATCTAGTTATCAACCGTTAGACCCGAACGAAGCCATTCGAATGAAAGAAAGCATTTCAGAACATCTTTCTATTTTTCGAACAGATGCTGACGGATTAATTACGTATACGAATCAAAACTTTTTAAAAATGAGTGGCTGGACACCGAAGCGTATTTTGAGTAAATCATTTTGGCAGATGTTTCCACTCACTCGAAAAGGACAGCAACTCGCCACCGTCATTTGGAATCGACTTTTACAAGGTAAAACTTTTTTTGATTTTGCCGAGAAAATAACGCGAGACGGCGATAAATATTATGTCTTCATGTTAGCGACACCGATTATGGACGGTGATCAACTTCAACAGGCGACATTTATCGAATACGATGCAACCGATGAAGTGTTAGCGCGCCAAAATTTAGAAAGTGTCGCATATGTCGATTTTGAAACCGGGTTATACAGTCGATATAAGCTCGAACAACTCGTCAACGAATCGATTCAAAAAGAACAACACTTTTCATTCGTTCATTTACAAATTGACTATTTTGCAACGATGAAACGTCAATTAGATCCTGAATCACAACGCAAAGTATTAGAAGCATTTACGAACCGATTGAAACGATTTTTTCAAGATAGTCCGATCGCACGTATTGCACTTAACGAATTCGTCGTACTCACTTCATTTGCAGATTGGTTTATCGAAGGGTTTTTAGAATTTTTGGAAACGCAGCCTATTATCGTTCAACCGTTTAACGTACCGTTAACGGTAAGCGGTGGAATTGCCCATTTTCCAGAAGATCAAACCGATTACGATCATCTATTAGAAGCTGCAAGTAAAGCGACAGAGCTCGTAGCGAAAAGCGGTAGTGCTCAAATTATTACATTGTCTCCTAAACATCATGAAGAAATTGATCGAAAAGCGAAAATTTATCAAAAAATACCACAAGCGATGCAAAATGGTGAAATTGACGTCATGTTTCAGCCTATTTATTGGTTAGAAACCGATGAAATCGTTTCATATGAAGCGTCGATTTATTGGCAAGATGCCGAACTCGGTCTCGTAGACCCGAGCGAATTAATTCCGCTCGCAGAAGAATGTGGTTTTATCCAATCACTCGGTCGTTTTATCGTGTTGAAGACGATTCAAACCGTCTCGAAATGGCGACAATTTCATCCAGATTTAATCGTTTCCTTAAATGCGTCTGCTCGTGAATTTTTATCGGATACGATGGCCACTTTCATCATCGACACATTACGAGAACACCACTGCCCACCGAACTGTTTGCAATTAGAAATTACAGAACGCTTCGCTTTTCAGGCAGAGGAAGAACGTTCCATTTTAAATCAAATTCAACGTCTTGAAAAAGAAGGGGTTCAATTTTCACTAGACGATTTTGGGACAGGTTACTCTTCTTTTCGATATTTACAAACGTTGCCGATTTCGACATTAAAAATTAATAAACGATTTATTCAAGCGATGATTACACATCGGAAAACGTATCAACTTTTAGTCGGTATCGTCCAACTTGCTCACTCTCTCGATTTGCATATCGTAGCAGAAGGTGTCAAAACCGAAGAACAACTGGAAGTCATACGAGAGATTGGATTCGACGCAGCCCAAGGCGAATTACTTTGTAAACCGTTGCGCGAACGAGAATTGTCTACATTTTTACAAGATCATTCATTCAGCAAGTGAAAAACCCCCTTTTCGTAAACAAAACGAAAGGGGGCATTTTATTTTATGACGAAGATGAAGTAGATCGTTTTAAACGATAGACGGCTTTTATTTTTTGAATAATATGTCCGATGCTTTGCATCATCACTTCTGCGAATACGAGTCCCATTGCAACTGCACCAGATACTAAAAAGGCTTGTGAAGCGTACGAAATCGCAAGCGGATAATCGCTTTCTACGACGCTCCGCATTGCACGATATGCGATACTTCCCGGAACGAGTGGAATAATCCCTGGGATGTTGAATAAAATCATCGGCTTTTTAAAAATACGGGCAAATATGTGCGCGACGATTGCAACTGCGAACGCTCCGACGAAAGAGGCAATCATCGTATCGTCATAATAATAATGAATCGTTGTAAACGTCGACCACGCTGTTAAACCTGCTGTTCCGCATAATAAAAGCAACTGCTTCGGCGCATTAAAAATGACACCGTAACTTAACGAAGCGATAAAACTAGCGATTGCCTTAATAATGATCACAGAATCTCTCCTTTTTACATAAGTGCTAATACGATAGCTACACCGGCACCGAGCGCAAACGATGTGAGCAATGCTTCTGCTCCTTTTGACACGCCGGATATGAAACTACCTGCCATTAAATCACGTACACCGTTCGTAATGAGTACACCGGGTACGAGCGGCATAATACCACCGAGTATCATTTTATCGAGAAACGTACCGACACCGAATGTAAACGCAATCGAAACGATCGTCGCGACACATAATGCTCCGATAAATTCTCCGACAAATTGCACGCGTGAATATCCTTCTAACGTCTCCGAAACGCCGTAACCTATACAGCCAGCAATCATCGCAATGAATACTTCTGCTAGCCCACCACCGAATAAAAATAAAAAACTTCCACTCGCAACAGCAGCAGCTACCATTTCTACCCATAAAGGAGAAGCTGTACTCGATTGCTCTAAATAGCGAAGACGTTCGTTCGCTTCTACGATCGAATACGTCCCACTTGCTAATCGACGAGAAACATCGTTAATAAATGCTACTTTTTCTAAATCCGTATTCCGTTCTTCGATTCGAATTAATTTCGTATGAGACGGTCGACCGGGAGAAAAAATAATACCTGTTGGCATGACGAACGCATGGGAATTTGTTAATGCTTGAGCATCCGCCATTCGTCGCATCGTATCTTCTATACGATACGTTTCTGCGCCAGATTTCATCATCATGACGCCTGCTAATAAAACATTATCGATTGCAATTTCTCTTTCGTCCACTTCTTGCTCCATTTTAAACTCGCTCCTTCTCGTTCAGACTACTTTTGCTCCATTTCGGGTATAAAGACTTATTTTTATAGAAATTTCCTCATATGTAATGACAAATGACCCCTTATCCTTTTTGTCTTTTTCATGTAGAGTTAAGTTGAATTTATCATTATCTCTATTTTACATGATTATGAAAGGAATGAAATCGTATGACTACTCAAACAGTTGAAAAACCGAAACGTAATTTAAAACCGCTTTGGATGGCACTTGCCTTCATCACACTTTTCGGAATTTTACTTTTGCCGACACCGGAAACGTTACCGGTAGCCGGACACCGTGCACTTGCTATTTTAGCATTTGCCATTATTCTTTGGATGACTGAAGCTGTTTCTTACGCTGTCAGTGCTACGATGATTATCGGACTTATTGCTATTTTACTCGGAATTTCACCTAGTTTAGAAAACCCGGAACACGTCATGGGGACAAAAGCCGCTTTAAAAATGGCGCTCGGAGGATTTTCTAGTCCAGCCGTTGCACTCGTTGCAGGAGCTTTATTTATCGCCGCTGCAATGAAAGCGACAAACTTACATAAACGTGTCGCTCTTTTAATCTTATCAAAAGTAGGGGTTCGAACAGGCGCAATCGTCGCCGGAACGATCGGTGTATCGATTATTCTCGCGTTTTTCGTACCGAGTGCAACAGCACGTGCAGGAGCTATCGTTCCTATTTTACTCGGAATGGTCGCTGCTTTCGGCTTACCGAATAACAGTCGACTCGCTGCATTACTCGTCATTACAGCTGTCCAATCGATTTCTATTTGGAACGTCGGGATTAAAACAGCTGCTGCTCAAAACATGGTCGCACTCGAATTTATCGAAAGTGAATTCGGCGTTGACGTCTCATGGATGGAATGGTTCATTTATGCCGCTCCGTTTTCGATTATTTTATCGATCATTTTATACTTCATTATGATGAAATTAATTACACCTGAAACGAGCGTCGTCGAAGGTGGTACAGGCGTTATTAAAAAAGATTTACAAGCACTTGGGAAATTGCGTCCTGAAGAAAAACGACTCATCTTTATTTCGATTACGTTACTTCTTCTTTGGGCAACTGAAGGACGTCTCCACCCATTCGATACGACAACTGTTACACTCGTCGCAGTTGCGATTTTATTAACACCACGTATCGGTGTCTTCAATTGGAAAACGGTTGAAAAAATGATTCCGTGGGGTACAATTATCGTCTTCGCTGTCGGTATTTCACTCGGTGTCGTCTTACTTCAAACGAGTGGTGCGCATTGGTTATCTGACCGCGTCTTCAGTTCACTCGGTTTAAGTGACATGCCACTTCTTGCAACGATCGCATTACTTGCAGCCTTTAACATTATTATTCACCTTGGATTTGCAAGTGCAACGAGTCTTGCAAGTGCATTAATTCCGATTGTCCTCGTCTTAGCGATGACATTACCAGGTGACTTTAATACAGTCGGATTCGTTTTAATCCAGCAATTCGTCATTAGTTTCGGATTTTTATTACCAGTCAACGCACCACAAAATATGTTGGCGTACGGTACAGGTGCCTTTTCGGTGAAAGACTTCTTCAAAGCAGGTCTTCCACTCATGGTTGCTGCATACTTACTCGTCATCTTATTCAGTGCAACGTATTGGCAATGGATCGGACTTTTATAAGTCGAGTGCACACAACAAAAAAACGCATGACAATCAAGGTTATCCCTTGTGTGTCATGCGTTTTTTATTTATTTACGATTTAGCAGATGCTGTTGGTGGTGCAACCCGTTTGACGAAAAACGTCAAGACGAGTGCAATGAGTGCTAAAAGCATTGCTAGGAAGAAAGAATATTGAATACCTTCTAACATCGCTTGTTGTTGTAAAGCGGCTTCAGCTACTTTATCTAACGGTGTTGATACTTCTTGCATGAGACGTTCAAGTGCGACGTCTGCTCGCTTCGTCATAACCGTCAAAAGTAAAGCAGAACCGATAGCTCCTGACACTTGTTGTAACGTATTGTTCAATGCAGTACCGTGTGGATTAGCATGCATAGGCAGTTCGTTCAAACCGTTCGTCATAATTGGCATCATCACCATCGAAATACCGAACATACGAACCGTATAAATCATCATAATGTAATAATAACTATCTTGCATGCCGAGTTCACTTAACAAATACGTCATCACAACTGTAATCGTCAATCCAGTAATCGCTAACGCACGTGGACCGTATTTATCGAATAACTTCCCGGTAATCGGCGACATGAGCCCCATAATAATTGCTCCGGGCAACATTAATAAACCGGCATCGAGCGGTCCAATGCCTCGCACCATTTGGACGTAAAGAGGCGTTAAAATCATCGCAGAGAAAAGTGAAATCGATAAAATGATCGAAATAACCGACGCTAAAGCGAACATCGGATAACGATAAATACGAAAATCGAGCATCGGGTCTTTCATACGAAGTTGTTTCGTAATGAACCAAACGAGTGCAATCGTTCCGACGATAATCGTCACGTACACATCGGGTGAGGTCCACGAACCATTTCCGGCTGCGCTAAACCCGTACAAAATTCCTCCAAATCCGATTGTCGATAACGTGATCGACAGCTTGTCGAGCACCATATCGCGTGTCGGCATCACATTTTGTAATTTGAAAAATGCCATAATTAAAATTGCAATCGTAAACGGTAAAACAATAGCAAATAAGGCTCTCCATGAATAATGTTCAAGTACCCATCCTGATAATGTCGGACCAATCGCAGGTGCGACAATCATGACGAGACCAAAAAAGCCCATTGCGGTTCCTCGTTTTTCAATCGGGAACGAAGCTAACATAATATTCATTAACAACGGCATCATTAAAGCGGAACCTGCTGCCTGTAACATACGCGCAGTGACGAGTAATAAAAACGTCGGCGCAATCATCGCAAGCGCGGTACCTAGTGTAAATAATCCCATCGCCATTAAATAAAGACGGCGATTCGTATATTTTTGAATAAAAAAAGCACTCGCGGGTATTAAAATCCCGTTAACGAGCATATATCCTGTCGTGAGCCACTGTACAGCTGACGGACTTACTGAAAATTCAACCATCATGGCAGG
>JASLJC010000062.1 GCA_030152585.1 Savagea sp.
TAATTGTGAGCCAATGAAGCGTACAGTGATGACATTTAAAGCAAAGCAAACAGAGATTTTGAATGGCTTTGTTTATGGCTATACAAACGGTTTTGTAGAAGGATTAAACAACAAAACGAGGGAAGCAAAAGAGCAGCCTACGGCTTTCGTTCTTTTGATCACTTCCGAGCAAAGATTTTATTGAGTCATAAGTATAAAAATATAGGTTCTCATTTAGGGTGACGGATTCGTCACCCCCAACACTTGAAAAAGAACCGTTTTTTGCTTCTTTACTATTAGTTGAAGTTTCAGTTCTATACTAGATGTGCAAAAGTAAGAAACGACAAAAGAAGGAATGAAAAGAGCTAGCTCTTTCCATTCCTTCATATAACATTAGACGACTTGTCTCAACTAAGTCTCTTTCAGATGAAGCTGTTACCATTTTCACATTTCGAAAATTTTCGTTTACACGTCACATATCTGTTATATCCGTGCTTACAATCTCTCCCCTAAAGGATAGGGGCTTTACACACATTTACAAACTGTCTCCAAAATCTTTTCGGAATTGAGCCGCTAGTTGCGCCGGCCAATCCGTTTTCGCTTCTAATTTCCCTAAGAAAAAGCGTAAAACCGACGGCTCATCGACAAATCGCAAGCCTTGAATCATTTGACGATGTTCATATAACCATGCAATACGATCGACGACGTAGTCTACTTGTGACATCGTAAATACGCGTCGTGGCAAAGCCATTCGGACGAGCTCCATATGTGCTTTCGGTTCTGTTCCGTCTGGGAGTCGCTCTTCAGATAACGTGCCTCGTTCCATTCCGCGTGCACCACTTGCAATATAGATAGCTGCAGCAAGTGCACCTGCTGGATATTCTGATTGTGGAATATGTGGCAAAAATTCACGTGCATTTAAGTGACAACCGAGTCCACCCGGCGGTGTAATAACCGGTACGCCGCGCTCTAGTAATTCATTCGTCATATATTCGATAAATTGTGGACCTTGACTAATCATATCTTCGTCCATCGTTTCCTCTAAACCGACCGTCATCGCTTCCATTTCCCGAACTGACATTCCACCGTACGTTAAAAATCCTTCGTACAACGTAATATATTCACGCATTTTACGGAATGACGTTGCGTCGTTCGTGCAAATACCGCCCCCGCGTGCACTCCCAAGTTTTCGTCCAGAGAAATAAATAATATCTGATAACGTTCCGATTTCTTTTGTAATACTGCGAATCGACCGATCTGCACAAAGTGCTTCACGCGTTTTCATGAAATGTAAATTATCAGCGAGTAAACTCGCATCTAAGACGAGTAGTAATTGATATTCATCACATACTGCTCGCACTTCTCGCATATTTTGAAGTGAGAACGGTTGACCGCCGATTAAATTCGTTCCAGCTTCCATCCGAACGTACGGAATATGTTCCGCTCCTTCTTCTTCAATCACCTGTCGCAATTTAGCGATGTCCATATTCCCTTTAAACGGTACGTCACTATTTAACTCGAGCGCTTCGTCTAAAAATACTTCCGCTACGCGTCCTCCATTTAACTGAATATGTGCACGACTCGTCGTAAAATGGTAGTTCATCGGTACGACGTCACCTTCACGAACGAGCGCTTGCGATAATACATTTTCTGCCGCGCGCCCTTGATGTGCTGGCAAAAAATATTGCTTTTGAAATAATTCTTCTATTTTTTGTTGTAAACGCGTAAACGTCGCAGACCCTGCATAACTATCATCTGCACGCATCATCGCGGCTTGTTGCTCATCACTCATAGCGTTCACACCACTATCAGTTAACATATCTAAAAAAATATCTTTATTTTCTAACATGAACGTATTAAATCCAGCTTCATCTATCGCTTCTAACCGACGTTCAACCGGTGGTAACGACAATTTTTGTACGATACGTACTTTATGCATCTCTAACGGTATTTGTTTCCCCGAATGAAATTTCACTTTGCCCATTAAAATCCCCCTCATTGCTATTTGTCTTGTTGGATACTTTATCACGTTGGTGTAATAAAGTAAATGATTGTTTTGTTTTTTCAGATAATTTTTGCTCACAAAAAAAGAGAAAGCACGTTTCGCTTTCTCTTTCCTTTCATTCATCGTGGTGGACGAATGCCTGTATCTTCATAAAAGTTTGCATCTGTAAATGCAATAAAGACGAGATCTTCTTTCATGACGATCAACTGTTCTGTCGTCGGTTCATAAACGTAAGCAATCGAGTTGCTATGATTTTTCACTTGGTATTTCGGATATGCTGCATAGTAACGTTTTAATGCTGTTTGGTACGGGGTTGGTAAATAAATCGCCGTCACTTGTCCTTGATACATTTCAAATTGTGCACCATTTGCATAATATAAGAAACGGTGGTTACCTTCTGGTGATAAATAACTGTCCTCTCGGTACGTCGCGACTTTTTTCGGAGCGCCGAAACGTAAACGAATCATCGCTTCGTCATCTCCTAATCGAATACCGTAATATGCAATACCTGTATCGTTTACTTGAATTTCAGGTACACGTGTCGGTAACGTATGCGTCGGTTTTTCGATTACGCCGCCATTCGCTGCGCTTAACGCACGGTGTAAAAAGAGTGCATATTGACCGCGAATAACAGAACCACTTAATTCATAATGTCCCGGACGAACACCTTTCGTTACGCCGTGATCCGCTAGAGCTTGAATAGCATCTGCTGCCCAATGATTTTCTGGTACGTCTTGAAATGTTCGTTTCGTTGATTTTGGTTCTAATTGAAAGGCATTTGCTAACATGACCGCCATTTCCGCTCGTGTTAAAGCCGAAGCGGGATTAAATTTTCCTTCTCGGTCTCCTGAGACGACTCCTGCACGGTAGAGACGTTCAATCGCAGGATAAGCAGATTGTGTTACGTATACGTCACGAAATCCTTTATATTCGCGCACAGGTTCAAGAGGTAATGCTCGCGCTAACAATAAAGCGACTTGTTGGCGTTCTACTAATGCATACGGGCGGTACGTTCCATCCCCATATCCCGTAATAATCTCTTTTTCGACGAGTTCTTCAATGCGTTGTTCCATTTCGGTTTCTTTCGGTACGTCTTGGAACGTTGCTGCTTTAGCAGCTGTCGTACTTACTCCGAATGTTAAAAGCGCTAACAAGGGCGCTAGCCATATTTTTTTCATTATGTATCCCTCCTATTTTACTATTATAGCGACTTTCATTCCTTTGAAAAGGATAATTTAACATTCAAGTGCAATACTTCTTGCGTTATAAATAGTCGATCAAATACAAGAGGGTGCCTTGTCACCTTATGTTTGAAAAAGAACCGGATTTTCACACGCTCGTCCGTTAAATTTTAGCGATATTGATTACGGTAATATTCTTTCTTTTCCTGAATAATACGTTGACGTTCTGCCGGCGTTAAGTTTGGATCACGTAATCTTTCACCAAACTCACGTCCTTTATTTTTATACTGTTGTTGTGAGTTTGATGTCGTTCCTTGTTCTACTGAAGGTGACTTCTCTTGAGAAGAAATATTTTGTTGTTGGCGTTCCGCTGTTTGTTTTTGTTCTGCTACTCGTTTTTCTTCTTCACGTTTCTTTTGTTCTGCGATTCGACGTTCTTCTTCATATTTTTCTTGTTGTTGACGACAACTATCTAATTGAGTCGTTGCCTCTACTTTCAACCGTTCAAATGCGACATCTTCTGGTAATGATTTTAATAACTCTTCGTATGTTTCACTCGATTGTGTAAACTGTTTTTGTTGACATGCTTTATTTCCTTTTGCAATCTCACTTTGAAATGTGTCGATTTGTTTACGTAACGTTGTCACTTCTTCTAACATCGTTTCTCTTATTACTTGAATTTCTTTCCGTTCATCTTTCATAACAGGTTGCAACAATTTTTCCGCTCGTTCAAGTTGGCCGACTTGGCGTTCTTCCTTTGCACGTTTCAATTGTTCTGTCGCTAATTGAAGATTTTTGAATTCTTTTGCTTTCGGTGATGCTTCATCTTCTGCAATCGCTAGCGTACTGAGCGCTTTTTCAAACTCACCTTCTTCAATATATTTTACACTTTTCGTTATCGTCTCTTCGTATAATCGACTTTCTTCGCTACACGCCGTTAAAAAGATTATTGATCCTACTAATACGATAAACCCTATCCATTTTTTCATTTTATTACTCCTTTATAAAATATTATTTAATAGTACTACTTTAAAAAATGCCAATATTTTTACGGTATACGCTAAAAATATGAAACCTTAACAGGTCTAGACACTTTTTACTATTTTACTTTAAAAAATGATACATGTATACTTGTTACTATACTTTTGAACCTATAATTTTGTCTTTTTATTCATGATGATTAGTTCTTTATGTGTATATGAAGTTTGTTTTATGATATATTGATATTGAAATCAATTCGTTCAGACTAGATGGAGGAGGAATTATTAATGAAAAATAGTATTCGGAGTAAGTTGTTTGTCGCATTCGGCACGATGATTGTACTTATTCTCATCGTCGGTAGTTTAGGTTACTGGACGATGAATAAAACAGATACGCGTTATACACAATTGTTAGAAGAAGATGTAGCGCTCATCGAACAATTAGATTTAATTCGAATCGAACAAGCACAATTAATGAGTAACATTCGAGGTTATATGGTATATCTCGACCCTTTATATGTTGAAGCCTTACAGGCAAACGAAAAAACATTAATGGAACATTTTGATGTACTGGAAAAAAATGTGAAAGATAAAGAAACACAAACATTATTAGAAACAGCTAAACAACAAGCACAAACATACAATGATTCACTTACACCATTACTTGCATATATTGACGCGAGTGATGCTGAAAACGTACAAAAACTTGGAGCAAGTATGGCAAAAGATAGCCGTGAACTATTAGATGTATTACAAGAAATGGATAATCGTATCAATGATCAACTTAAACAAGATATGGCTTTATTGCATAAGTCTATTTCAAAAACGAGTACGTCAATTATTGTGAGTTCACTTCTCGCAATTGTAATCGGAATTGCAATTGCTTATGTCATTAGTAAATCGATTGCGTTACCTATTCAACGATTAACGGTACATATCGAAAAAATGGCTGAAGGTAACTTCCAACTTGAGCCGTTACCAATTCGTAGTGCAGATGAAATCGGAACGATGAGTCAGTCATTCAATACGATGCTCGAGCGATTATCGACTTTAATCCGTCGAGTGAGCGATTCTTCTAGCCAACTTGCTGCGCAATCGGAAGAATTATCTGCAAGTTCAGAAGAAAGTTTAGCAAGTTCTGAAATCGTCGCTCGTGCCGCCGAAAAAAATAAAGAAAGTAGCGCGACCCAGTCAGAATATGTCGCACAATCTGTCGAATCACTCGGAGAAGTTTCGCATGGAATTCAACATATTTCAGAAAGTAATGAAGAAATGTTACAGTCCGCAGTCGAAATGGGACATTCTATTGAAGACGGACGTACTGTTATTCGAGATGTTTCTGAACAAATGAACGATATTGCCGAAACAATTCAACAGTCTACTTCTATGATGGAAGATATGGCTGGTAAGTCGGCTGAAATTCAAGAAGTATCATCACTCATTACGAACATCTCAGAACAGACGAACTTACTCGCATTAAATGCTGCCATTGAAGCAGCTCGTGCAGGAGAGCACGGTGCAGGATTTGCCGTCGTAGCAAACGAAGTCCGTCAACTTGCAGAAGAGTCACATCAATCCGCTACAAAAATTGAAGATATGATAGCAGACGTTTATCAAGCTTCTCAACAAGCCGTTTCTTCTATTCGAGTCGGCGAACAAAAAGTCGAAGAAGGATTAACGCGATCAGATGCTTCTCTCGAAGTATTCGGTAAAATCGAGTCCTCTGTTACAGAAGTAACCGATCGAATTGAACGGATTTCAGCTGCGATTGAACAAATTCAGGCAATGTCTGAAAATGTAATGATGAGTTCTGAAAGCTTACGCGACCTTGCATCAGAAGGTGCTTCAAGAGCACAAGAAACAAACGCCGCAACAAAAGAACAACTTGCTGCGATGCATGAAATTACGATGAGTTCCGAATCACTAGCTAAATTAGCCGAACAATTACAAGAGGAAATTCACCATTTCCGCGTGTAAAAAATAGTCGGATATACACTACTCGTCACAACTAAAATCAACATTGCTTTTTATATTACTTGTCGAACTATAAACGGAGGCTCTTCGTTGCATACGTGACGGAGAGCCTCTTTACTACTTCAAAATAGTGCATACTATATGAAGGAGAATGTTATAAAAATTTCTGTTAAATTAAAATTACAACTTAGTTTCGCTCTATTTTTTATTATTTTACTTATCGTTGCGACTCTATCTTACAATTTCACAAAAAGTAACAAAAAAATGCTTGAACAAATTAACAATACTCAAAAACTAATAACTTATTACGAAGGGATCCCTTTTCAAAGTGTTCGGTCGATATCATGATGATGAAAAAACCGAAATAACACGTACGTGAATTAAAAATATATGAAATCAATTGCTTACGCGTTGGTTTCATATATTTTCTATTCGTTTTACATATAGAAGTTAAGTTTTCATAACAAAGTGTATGATTCCTCACACCTTTTTATTTACAGAAAATTCATTAAAGTGAATTTTTTAAAAATATATTGGGTTAAGCATTGATTTCATCTACTTCTTATACTATGATGTTAATCATCGTTCATTCTGTCACAATTAAGTGAATTGACAGAAATTTTAATCAAAAGAAATAGGAGTTTTGTGAATGAACAAAAATGTCTTATTTGCTGGTTTCATGTTGTTTTCACTCTTTTTCGGAGCCGGAAACTTAATTTTCCCTCCGACGCTCGGGTTAGAAGCCGGAGATGCATTCACACCAGCAATTGTCGGATTTTTAACGACGGCAGTCTTTTTACCTTTATTCGCTGTCGTTGCCATTTCATTATCTGAAAAAGGATTACTATCGATTGGAGGACGTGTCACACCGTTATTCGGACTCGTCTTCGCTATCATTGTGTATATGTCGATTGGACCGTTTTACGGAATTCCACGTGCGGCAAGTGTCGGGTATGAACTTGGATTTGCACAGGTCGTTGGAATCGATAATTCAATTGCACTCTTTTTATTTACACTCGTCTTTTTCGGTGTTGCTTACCTCATTAGTATGAGCCCACACCGTATTATCGATAATATCGGTAAAATTTTAACACCTGCCCTTTTACTCGTTTTAACGATTTTATTCGTTCGAGCGTATTTCTTTTATGAAACCGTAAGTACACCGATTTCACCGAAATACGAAGCGACACCTTATTTAACCGGATTTTTAGAAGGGTACTTCACAATGGATGCTATTGCTGCGCTTGCTTTCGGTATCGTCATTGTCAATTCACTCCGTATGAAAGGGGCGACGACGAACCGTTCGGTCATCCGTGGAACACTCGGTGCGGGTATCGTTGCAGCGATTGGACTTGCTATCGTCTACTTATCTCTCGGTTGGATCGGTCGCGTTTTACCGCGTGATGTTGAATTTAACAACGGAGCAGAAATTTTAACATTCGCTTCTCAACAGCTGTTTAGTACAGGTGGAAGCGTGTTATTCGGTCTCATCGTTTTACTCGCTTGTTTAACGACTGTTATCGGATTAATTACAGCAGTTAGCCAATTTTTCGTTGAAATTTTACCGAAGTTTTCATACAAAACGTACGCATTAATCTTCACATTGATCGGCTTGTTTTTCACAAACTTCGGCTTAAATACAATTTTAGCTGTTGCGACACCATTACTCGTCTTCGTTTATCCAGGTGCGATCGTACTCGTCTTATTGTCGATTGCGCAACATTTCATTGGTGAAAGCCGTTTAATGTACGTCTTATCTGTTCCAGTCGCTGTATTGTTCGGGTTATAC
>JASLJC010000103.1 GCA_030152585.1 Savagea sp.
ACGCCAGCGGAATTGCGAGCTCTGAAAATCACCCAAGCAAGTTCCCGGGAAAAACTTGCTTGGGAAGTTGAAGAGCGAGCCCGCGGCAAGCATGCAAATCCGAAGGAATTGTGTGAAAACCCCAACATATATTATAGAACCCATATTATCGAACTAAAAAAGAGACTTTCCAAATGGAAAGTCTCTTGCATTATACGAATTAACGTAATAACTGTAATACACCTTGTGGCTGTTGGTTGGCTTGAGCTAACATCGCTTGTGATGCTTGAGTTAAGATGTTGTTCTTTGTGAACTCCATCATCTCTTTTGCCATATCAACGTCACGGATACGTGATTCCGCTGCTGTTAAGTTTTCTGATGATGCACCAAGGTTGTTAATTGTGTGCTCTAAACGGTTTTGAATCGCACCGAGTTTCGCACGTTGTGTCGATACTTGGTTGATCGCATCGTTAATTGTTTCAATTGCTTCGTTTGCAGCCTCTTGTGTATCAAGTTTAAGACCAGCAATTTCTAAATTATCTGCGTTCATTGCTTCGATTGAAACTTCAATATTTTGGTCTTTGTTTGCACCAATGTGGAAGACTTTATCTTCAAAGCTACCATCAATTAATTTTTGCGTGTTAAATTCTGTACGATCTGCAATTGAGTCAATTTCTTCTAAAAGAGCATCGACTTCATCTTGCATTGCTGCACGGTCTACTTCGTTCATGTTCGTATCGTTTGCAGATTGTACTGCTAACTCACGCATACGTTGTAAGATTGAGTGTGTTTCGTGAAGTGCACCTTCAGCTGTTTGGATAAGTGAGATGCCGTCTTGTGCGTTTTTCTGTGCCATGTCGAGACCTTTAACTTGTGCACGCATTTTTTCAGAAATCGCAAGACCTGCTGCGTCGTCTCCCGCACGGTTAATGCGGTACCCTGAAGAAAGTTTTTCTAAGTTTTTACCTACGTTTGTGTTGTTGAATGCCATTTGGCGGTGTGTGTTAATTGCCGCAATGTTATGATTAATACGCATGATTAATCGTCCTCCTTGAATGTTTGTGTAGTACGTAAAACGTCCTTGTTTTACGCCTGATGTAGGGAAGCTTTCCCTACTACTTACTATATCGGATGATTCTCGTTTTGTTTAGTCTTTTTCTCGTTTTTTTACTTTTTTTCTTTAATTTTGTCTTTTTTGTGACATTTCCTCGCTTTTTCCTCTCTCAACGATCCGTTCTCCTTCTTTACCTAAAAAAGAGGCGCTCGTTGTGGACGCCTCTTTTTGAAATGCCGTTATTTTTTTAATAAATTTTGTAACGCTTCTCGGTCGAGTGCCGGGGCGATGGCGTCTTTGTTCGTTTCTAATACTTCTTCGACGAGTTCACCGCGCACGATGGCGACTTCTTTCGGCGCATCGATACCGAGACGGACTTGACCGCCAGCAACTTCAGTCACGGTGACGACGACGTTCGGTCCGATTTGAATACGTTCGCCGACTTTGCGAGTTAAGACGAGCATGTCGTTCCACCACCTTGTACGAGAGGCGTTTTCGTCGAATAGCGGCGATCGTTTGTAATCATTTGACGACCACGTTTTGTCGTATTGTTGAAGAGAAGAGGCGCTTGTGCATTCCACGTCGATGTATGGAACGGTTCGCGTACGGTCACGACTGCTAAAACGAACAACTCTTCTGGACGTTGAATACGTAATGCTTCAATCGTCGGCTCGTCGATCGTTAAATCGTAATCGTGTTTTGCTACGTACGGGTTCGTGACGACGAATGCAACGCTCGGTGTGTGTACTGATTGAAGGACTTGGAAGACGTCTTCTTCATCAAGAGGCAAAATGATCCACTCGTTTTCGTCTTCAAATCCGGGAATCCCTTCTTCAAACGTCCAAATCGCACTTTTGTTTACGGTAATTTCTCCGTGAAACTTCGTATCAAACGTCAATTGTACGACCGACTCGCGTACGCTGTAACGTGTATCGTGTGTAATGAATTGAAGTGCTCGTTTATTCTCACTATTAAAGAGAAGCGGGGCTTGTGCGTTCCACGTCGATTGGTCAAACGGTTCACGTACTGTCAGTACCGTTAACACGAACAAGTGACTTTCATCTCGAACGTCTAACGATGTTGCGACTTCTTCGGTTAACGTGAAGTCGTATTGTTCTTCGAATAAGTACGGGTTCGCAACGATTAGTGCGACTTCTGCATTCGTGACCGATTGTAACACTTGGTACATATCTTCATCGTCGATCGGTAAGATGACCCATTCTTTTTCGTCTTCGAAGCCGGGAATCCCTTCTTCGAACGTCCAAATGTTTTGTCGTTCGACGACGACTTCTCCGTGAAACTTCGTTTGCAATTTCATATGATCTTCCCCTTTAATCCTTTATCGTCTTTCTTACTTCTTCTATCGGTCGGTGTACGGCTTTTTTTATGACTTTTGTATGATTTTCGTTATGCTTCAACGTCAATCGTTAAAGAAGCGTATTGTTCCATCACGCCGCTCACTTTTCCTCGTTCGTATTCGTGAATGGGCGACTTCACTTGTACGTCGAATGTCGGAGGTGACGTTTCGACGTCAATGTCAGTCGTTCCTTGTTCAATCGAATATTCTACGCCGAATCGACCGAGTAAAAATCGCACATTCATCTCGCGTGGTGGAGGAAGAGCAAGCTCTACAGCGATATTTTTCGCTGCATCTTCTCCCGATTCAATACGCATAAGACGACTTCCTTCTGATGCACGGCGTGCGATGCCTTCTTGTATGGCTTGCATTCCTTCACGTGCAGCATCTTCCATAATGCGAAGTGGATTTTTTCGTTCCATCGAAGCCCACGCTTCTGTTTGGTCGATCGTTAATCTCGGCTGTGTCCGTCGTACTTCGACTTTCGCTTGCGGTTGACTTTGTTCAATCTCTGCACGCGGTTGTTCAATCGTTTGGACCGGTTTATCGATTTGTAAACCGAGACGCGCAAATTGACTCGTCATCGTCAATCGAGGTATTTGCATTGTGCTCATCCTTTCAAAAGTAGTCAAAAAAGCAGTTGAACGCGTCAACTGCTTCTTCTTATCTTAAAAAGTCCATTAATGTCGGTTGAATAATACGCGCTCCGACAGATAATGACGCACGGTGAATCGATTCAGCTGTCATTAAGTCTGTAATCGCTACTTCGTAGTCGATATCTTCGTTTTGGGACATCTGTTTTTTCGCCGCTAAGTTTTGAAGGTCGAGTCGATTGTCCATTAACTCTGCACGGTTTTGACGACTTCCGACGACTGCTCGTTCTTCTAAGACGAGTCCAAGTGCTCCTTCAACGCTTGAAATGTGCGTATCTAATGCGACTTCATCACTCTCTTGTTCGACACCGAGTATTTGGAGATAATGCGCTTGTTCTTCTGGTGTTGCATTCGGGTTAAACCGAGTGATTAAATCTTGTGCAGACACTTCTTGCGGAATGTCTGTCGTACCTCCTGCTTCATTTTGCATATCGATATGCGCAACCATTAAACCGAGACGAGCATCGAGGTCTTTGAATAAGTCGTGACCGATCGTATTGACTTGTAATTCAACACCGTCGAACACTTCAATTTTCACTTCTCGTTGGACACCGTTATTTGCATCTGCTTTTAAAACCCATTTGTTAGAGTCGGGTAATTTTTCATAAAAGTCCGCTGCGTCTCCTTTAGGCTCTGCATTCACAAATAGCGGCAAACTCGTTTTCGTTCCTGAGAAAATATATTTATCGCCGACTTTCGCATTCGCTACATCATGTAAGCTATCGCGCAATTGTTTCAATTCTTGCACCGTTTTATTTCGGTCGTCCCACGTCATTGAATCCGTCGGTACGTTCACCGCTAATTCTCGCGCACGTTTAATAATTTCACCTGCATTATCAAGTGCTGCGTCTGTACTATCTAACCAATTGTGCACGTCTCCTACATTTCGCTTAAATTGTTCGACTTTCGCTACTTGGTGACGGTACGAGATCCCTTTCATCGCTACGACGGGATCATCGGATGGACGGTTCACTTTTTTACCTGTATTGAGTTGATCTTGCAGCTTTCCCATACGACTATAGTTGTTCGACAAATGTCGCAACATATTGTTTGAAAGCATCGATTGTGTTACACGCATTCGTTATTCCCCTCCTATAATCCTACTCGGCCCATGCCGTTAATAATTTTATCTAATGTTTCGTCGACTGCCGTAATCATACGAGCAGAAGCGTTGTACGCTTGCTGGAAACGAATCATTTCGGTCATTTCTTCGTCGAGTGACACACTAATGACAGACGATCGACGGAATGAAGCAGATTCTACCATCGTTAACGTATTTTCTTCGTTACGAATGGCTTGTTGTCCTTTGACACCGAGGTCTCCGATCATCCCTTCGAAAAACATTTGAACAGAAGAACCGTCAAGCCCTTCTAACATTTCGTGCTGAACGTCTGATAACGCTTTAGCGTTCGCTCCGTTTCCTTCTTCTCCGTCATTGTTATTGTCACTTGCAGCGCGAAGTAATGACGTATCGTTTTTAATGTTCGCATTCACTGTAATGTTCGCAGCTGTCAATTGACTATAATCGATTTCGGCATTTGCGTCTCCTTCTTTCATTACAAAGAAGTTTTTGTTTTCATCACTTTGTTTTTTGTTTTTCGGTACCCCTTCCGCGTGTTGCTCGTTAAAAGCTTTTGCAAAACTACGCGCGAGTTTGTCGAGGTTCGCTAAATGTTCCGGATAAAGACCTTTCGTTTCCCCGCCTTCGACATAACCGTATGAATTGACAATCCCTGATAATTTCCCGATTTTCGGTAATTCATTCATTTCAAACTTTTGACCTGTCGAATAGTCGGTAATCGGACCGTCGACAATTTTTTTCATTTTTGTCACTTGTAGTGATTCAAACGGAGCGAGCGTATCGTCTTTTTTCGTGAAGTTCGCATTGACGTTCACCCGTTCAACCCCTTTGACGAGTTCGACTTTCGTACCGTCTGGTAATTTCATCGAAACGGTCGCTGTACCTTCTGCGATTGCGAGTGCTTTTCCGCCTGATTTTTCGTACGATACTTCTACTGGCATATAAACAGACAATTCATCAATGAGCACATCGCGTGCATCGTATAAATCGTTCGGCATGTAGCCGTTCGGTTCGATTTCTGTAATTTGTTTGTTAAGTTCGGCAATTTGGTCGAGAATCGAGTTAATTTCTTTTGTCGACACGTTAATTTCGTTATGTAAGTTGCGTTGGATATCTTTTAAAGAAGCATCCATATAGTTTAATGATTCGGCTACCGCAACTCCACGGTCGATTGCGACTGCTCGTGAACCGCCGTTTTCAGGATCACGTGATAAGTCTTGTAGTGATTGCCAAAACAAACTTAATGTACGTTGTAAACCGAATTCAGACGGTTCGTTTAAGACGTCTTCCATCTGTGTAATCGCTTCTGATTGTGTTTGCCAATAACCGAGTTTTGTCACTTCACCACGGTATTGTTTGTCGATAAATTGATCGCGAATTCGCTGGACAGAACCTGCTTCGACTCCTGTTCCGATAAATCCTGGCATTTGGGGCGTGTTTAATCCGATTCCCGGATATCCTGCAGTCGGTTGCATGTTGACACGTTGGCGCGAGTAACCGGGCGTGTTGGCATTCGAGACGTTATGTCCCGTCGTATAAAGCGCAGATTGTTGCGTGAACAGTCCACGTTTATTCGCTTCTAACCCCATAAATGTTGAGCGCATAATGTTTCCTCCTTAAATTTGTGAATCAAATGTACCGAGTTTCTGTTTCCCTTTTACCCCACGAACTTCCTCTTGTGAATAGTTCATCGTCTCTCCGCTCGGAGGACGGAACATACTTAAAGAATAATTAACGAGTTGTAAAGATTGGTACGTCAGTTGTTGATTCAAATCGTTTTGTCGTTGTAATGCTTCAATCGCATGTAATAATCGATCGCGTGAAACGGTTAATAATTTTTTCTCAATGGCGGAATCCGTCTGTTCAATTAATTCACGAACCGTCGGCGAGTGAGACAGTCCGTGCTTTTGTGCATATGCTCGGACCGCCTCTTCTCGTTCGCGGTCGGTTTGACGAATTGCTGCTAAATGGGATTGCTCGGCCTTTAAACGCTCATCGAGTTTGTCGAGTTCTTCTGTTTTAATGTACTCTGTCTTTTCGGCAGCAACTTTCGTTAAACTTTCATGCAACTTCGTCAACTTGTTCAAACTGTTTACGATGGCTTGGACCATAGTCATCCCTCCTATACTTTACAAACGATAATGGCGTAATAAATTTTCGGCTAATTGACGTTTGTTTATTTCGTAATCACCTGATTGAATTTCAGCTTTCAACGTTTCGACTTTTTGTTGGCGTACTTGCTCAAAAGATGTCGGGGTTGAAAGTTGTTTTGCTTTAGGTGAAATTTCAAGTTGGTCATTCATACGACGTGTATGTGCGGCTTTTTTCGCTTGAACTTCTTGTAAACGATACGTATTGACCGCTTGCATTTGAAGTTGTGAAATTTTCATTCTCGCATCCTCCTTTGTTCATCGTTTTACTTTTTGTTTCGCTTTTCAACGAAATGATCGATTATACGACAAAACGTTCATATTACAACGTTTGAAAAAGATATTTTTTCTTTTTCTTTTTTATCGAAAAAAGTAAAACACGTATTTTACTACTATCTTTACTTTCGGTTCTTTTTTACGGTTGTTTAGGAATATGTTCGTTATTTTATTTCCCGCGGCGATGGTACGTTGCACGATCGGAATGTTTCAATGCTTCGCGCAATTCTTTCGCTGCTTCGAATTGGTTTAAGTCGGTTTCGATTTCATCTTGACATTTGGCACATAATTTTCCTTCTTGTGTTAAAGCACCGCATCGGTCACACGGGTAACCGAGACCGGGGAACATCGTCGGTTGTAAACGACCTTTTCGTACCCATTTGAACAATAAGTCACGGTCGACGTCGAGTTTTTTCTCGATTTGTTCAATCGTTGCAGCACGGTTTTCGCGCTTGCGTAAAAAACGGTACACTTCTTCGTATTTTTTTTCTTCATCTTGGGCACATTGTGCACAAACATCACGCAAACCATTGTAATTAAAAAATGCATCACATTTTGGACATTGTCTCACTTCTGCCATGTTGATTTCCTCCTTCAATGTTTGCGCTCGGGCGGCATAAAGCGACCGCTGCGATTTTCGTCGCACCGAGCTCATAGAGTAAGTTCGTCGCCTGCATTAACGTATTACCTGTCGTGACGACATCGTCGACGACGACGTACTTCCTTTTATTATCTAGTGTATCAGATTTTAGTGGGTTAAATAAGTGTCGAAACTGTAGTCTTTCTTCTCTCGTTTTTTCACTCATATGTTGAGGCGTCGTCTTTTCGAGTAAATGAACGTACGGAAAACCCGTCTCTATCAACAGTTGGTCGATATGTGAAAAGGTGCGACGTTTCACATTTTCAAGATGTGCCGGAATCGGTACAATGACTGCTGGCAGATGACGTTTTAACGTCGGACGAATCAGTTGAGCAAATAAAGTCGCAAGTGCGACGTCTCGATTTTCTTTATAGTTGTACAATAACGTCTTCATCATGTCGTTGTACGTATAAGCGATATCGACGCGAACGCCATTTTGTAACGTATACGGTGCATCATACGGCTCACATTGTGCTGCACAGCGTGAACATAAGACAGACGCACGTTCTTTCAATAACAATGAGCGCCACGACGGACGTGGGCGGAATCGTTGTAAGCAGCTATAACAGATCATACCGACTCGACCTCGTTTAATCGGATAATTTCCCGTTTTGCCGCATCCATCGCAAACGTCACGCCGTGATGAAACAGGACGAAATCGCCGACAGGATCGTCTGCACTTCGTCCGACACGTCCGCCAATTTGGATGAGCGCTTCTTTCGTAAAAATCGGTTGTTCCGCGCCGATGACGGCGACTTGTAAAGACGGAATCGTAATGCCGCGCTCGAGTATTGTCGTCGTCAGTAACCCTTGCACTTTTCCATTACGTAAAGCGAGAACGTCTTCTTTGCGCGTCGGTGTTTCGGAACTCACAGCTCGAACATTCGGGTCGATTCGTTGCACGAGCGGTAGTAACGCTTCCATTTGTTCGATCGACGGACAAAATAATAAATACGGCTTCTGGCGTTCCATTTGACGTTCAATCCAATGTGTGATGGCGCGGTGAAGTTTTCTTTTACGTATGTCGCGAGCGTATCCGAATGCACGGCGAAATGTTGGTACGGGTAAGTCGTACCCGTGATAACGGCGAGCAATCGTCGTTACATGACCGATCGACGCATATTGACGTTTCATCTCGTTCGTTGCCGTCGCTGTAATAAAATGAATCGGTGCGCCTTTTTTCGCTGCTTTTTCCGTCGCTCGTCGCAACGTCTCGTCCGTCGAAAATGGAAATGCGTCCGCTTCGTCGACGTAAATCGCATCAAACGCTCGTTCATAACGATACATTTGATGCGTCGTCGCTAAAACGAGAGGGGCTGTGAGCGGTTTCGGTTGGATGCCTCCGTGTAATACTTGAATTTCAATCGATGAAAAGACGTCTTTGAAACGAGGCGCTAATTCACGAATGACGTCCGTGCGCGGGGAAACGACAGCAATCGTCTCTCCTTTTTCAAGCGATGCACGAATCGGCGTGAACATCACTTCGGTTTTTCCCGCTCCGCATACAGCGTAAAGTAAATGAGGCGTTCTTTTTGTTGCGGCACGTTCAAATTGAACCGCTGCTCGTTGTTGGCTAGACGCATATGTTCCCGTCCAAGACGGAATGTCTCGCTTCGGTTGGAGCGTGTCGTTCGGTACTGTGACGAGTGTCGTTTTCGTCGACACGCGACCGAACATAATACAGTTTCTACAATATGTATACGTTTCGTTCGTCACGTTGCACGTATACGTCGCAAATTTTTGCGGATCCGTATTACAACAACGATGACACGTATAAAATAAGCGAAAGAAGCGACGGCGAACCGTCACTCCTTTTTTCGCTCGTACAATATGTCGTTGAATGCATGATTGCATCCTTTCTTTTGGGTACGGTACAGCAGAAAGAGGGAAAACACGTCCTTTTAAATAATGAACGATTTCGTTTTCCATCGGATACCTCCTACTCGTATCGTTTAGACCAGCCGAGTCCCATTGCACCTTCGCCTAAATGCGTCCCGATGACCGGTCCGAAGTGGCTCAGGGCAAACGGAATATCGGGGTATTGTTGTTCAAGTTGTGCTTTCCATTTTTTTGCATCTTCTTCACGATTACCGTGAATGATGACCGCTTGGAGCGGATATTTCGCTGCATCTTCTCCGAGCAATTGACTCATACGTTTGAATGCCTTTTTAGACGTTCGAATTTTTTCAAAAGGTACGATTTTCGTATCGACAAAATGAAGTAACGGTTTCACTTGCAATAAACTCCCGATCATCGCTTGTGCGCCCGATAGACGACCCCCTCGTTGAAGGTGAGATAAGTCATCGACCATGAAATAAGCATCGACCGTTTCTTTCATTTCGTTTAAATGGCGTACGATCTCGTCCGGTTGTATGTAACGAAGCGCAAGACGTGCGGCTTCGATAACGTAAAATCCTTGTACGTAGCACGCAATTTCTGAATCAAAGGCATGTACGTTTATTCCTTCTACCATCGTTCCCGCTTGGATCGCACCATTGTACGTTCCACTAATCCCGCTCGATAGGTGAACGGATAAAACGTCCGTATATCCTTTTTCTCGGAGCGATTCAAAAAGTTCCACAAACTTACCGACAGGCGGTTGTGACGTTTTCGGTAGCGGCCCACTCCCACGGACAGCATCGTAAAAATCACTTGTACACAATGTCACTTCCTCATCGTATGTCGTCTCCCCTAACGTAACCGTTAACGGAATTGTATAAATGTGTAACTCTTCTTTTAATCCTTTTGGCAAATATGCCGTACTATCTGTAACCACTGCTATTTTCATCTGAATCACTCCCAGATTCATTTTACCGAAAACCATTATAAATTGGAACGGTTTTCTCACTTTTATATTTGATTCGACGTGAAGTTCCGCTTCCGACTTTTTTGAAGTGCATCTTTCCACGCACGTTGTAATTCTTTCGTCTCTTCTTTGATTTCTTCAAGTTGGTCGAACTGCCTAGTTAATCGCATGTCGACGATACGTTGATTCAAATAAAGATACGTCGTAAACAACTTTGCTCCTTTTTCGTTCGTCCGATCGACCGTTGCCATTAATTCGAAAAAAATGAGTTGTAGCTTATGTAACGTATCGTTCACTGTAAGAATTGGAGCGTCTTCTTCGATTTCACGTTCTAGTTGACGATACCCATACGATAATTGTTCAAACAAACGTAAAACGTATTCTATCGGTGAAACGGTAGCATGCATCGTTTTTTCGTAATGTTCGAAAGCTTTCTTGTAAGACATGACCTATTTCCTTTCTTTTTTAAACTAATATCGGTATTTTTTACTTCTTTTCTACATTTTGTCGTCGATATTTTTCTGAAATGTAGTATAATTTCATTATGACTATGTAGAAAGTAGGTGGCAAGATGCGTATTGGTAATGAACAACTCGCTTTTTCACGTACGATGTATACGAAAAACGCAAACGACATTGAAAAATCAGTCGGACGTTTAAGTACAGGTTCTAAATTGTACAAAGCGAGCGAAAATGCTTCAGGTATTTCAATTTCTGAAAAAATGCGTGCACAAATTCGTGGTCTTTCACGCGCACAGTTAAACATGAATGACGGATTGTCTGCTCTTGAAACGATGGATGAAGGGATGAAAAACGTAAGTGCCCTCGTACAACGTGGACGAGAATTAGCAGTCATGACAGCAACAGATACTGTAAACGATGAAGACCGTGCAATTGCACAACAAGAGCTCGAACAAGTTTTAACGTCAATCGACGAAACGGCTCAAAATATGGAGTTTAACACACTCGATATTTTAGGCGATCGAAACCCGTTAAATATTCAAGTAGGGGCTAACCCGGGACAAACGATTACGATTGAACCGATCGATGTCGCAACAGCGAAGATTGGGTTAGAAGACGTTTCTATTGCTTCACAAGAAGAAGCAGAAGCAGCACTTTCAAAATTTGACGAAGCGACAGCGACGATTTCAAAACATTTAACAGAAGTCGGAACGAAAATGCAAGCGATTGAAAGTCATTTACACAATGCCCAAACGTTCGAAGCGAACTTAACACGTGCACTCGAACAGATCGAAGGAACAGATATTCCACGTGAATTGATGGACTTTGCACAAATGGACATTCGTCAAAGTGGCGATCAACTACTCATTCGTCAAGTAAACTCGAACTTAAGTGACGTTTTATCTTTATTCCGTCCATAATGAAAAGACACGCACCTTGAACGCATATGTTCAAAATGCGTGTCTTTTTCGGTTCTCGGCGATATTTTCATAAATGCAAGCATAATCGACCGAGCTATATTTTTCTTCTTTCGCAATAGGAAAGCACCTAAAATCAATATTGATTTTAGGTGCTTGTTCGACGTTTATAACATTTCTAACGTCGCATTCGGTGAGACCGTACAGTTCGGTTTATCACTGACGATTTTCGCAGCGTAACTAACCGCTGATAAAATCGTCGTCGCTTGTTGATGCCCTGCTTCATGAACAACACGAACGAGTGGTTCGAGCGAAGGATTGGCAATGTACTTCGCCGGTAATTGATTTAATGCAATTGCCATAACATCTGCCAAACATTGCTCACATGTACAAGCCATATTTAAATCGTCGAGCTGATGATCTAATGTCTCCGCAACTACTGTTTCCATAACATTGGTGATTGCACGTTTCTTTGTCAAATTTTTCGCTACCATGATGAAAGCCTCCTAGTTCAAAAGAACCTTATCGTCTTCTTTCGTATATGATAGTTCTTTTTGATTATATCCACATTATAACATAAGTTACGCAATTCTCATCCGACTTTTTATCATTTTTCTATTATTACGTAATTTTTTCAATATTTTCTTATTTTCATAAAACGTTTTCATCAAAAAAGGAGCGATATGAAACGGTTATCGCTCCTTCTTCTCTCTTTAATTCGTATAGCAAAAAATAAATATTTTATATTTTTTACAAAGTTTTACATAATAATCATTTTATTATGTAAAAGTCGAAGTAACGGCTAACACTAACGTTTACTCCTTTTGGTCATTCTCATTACGTGTCGTCACAGATAATAGCGCTTCTCCTGCAATGCCGGGTTCTGTCATTTCTTCCGGGTCTAAAATGAGATCGAGTTGTTCTTCTGTTAAGACGCGATGTTCTCGACAGAGCGTGCGAATCGGGCGCCCCGTCTCTAATGCTTCTTTTGCAATTTGCGACGCTCGTTCGTACCCAACGTGAGGATTGATCGCTGTAATAATACCGATACTCCGACTCACGTATTCGTGCATAACGTCTTCGTTTGCTTCAATGCCGATGACACAATATTCATCGAATACACGAATGACGTTCGTCATCGTTTCAATTGATTGAAGTAAGTTGAAAATTAAAACCGGTTCCATAACGTTTAATTCAAATTGACCTGCTTCTGATGCCATCGCAATCGTTTGGTCGTTTCCTGCGACTTGGAATGCGACTTGGTTGACAACTTCTGCCATGACCGGATTTACTTTTCCTGGCATGATCGATGACCCCGGTTGACGAGGTGGTAACGTAATCTCATTTAACCCCGCACGTGGCCCGGATGACATGAGGCGCAAGTCGTTTGCAATTTTTGATAAACTTAACATCGTCGCTTTTAACGTACCGGAAATGTAGACGTACGTTTCCGTATTTTGTGTCGCGTCGACTAAATCTTCGGCAGAGCGAATCGGTAATGCCGTTGAAGCGGCTAAATGTTCGACAGCGCGGTCGATGTAACGACGTTCGGCATTCAGTCCTGTCCCGACAGCGGTTGCGCCTAAATTCACTTCATAAAGGTCTGAAAGCGATTGTTCGAGACGTGTCATATTTCGTTCGACTACTTTAGCATATGCGCGAAACTCTTGCCCGAGTCGAATCGGTACCGCATCTTGTAAATGGGTACGCCCCATTTTTATCATCGGTTGAAACTGTGCTGCTTTCGTTAAAAATGTCGCATGTAAGCCGCGTAAAGCATCGAGTAACTTCGGCATTTCAGACAGTATCGCAACGTGCATCGATGTCGGATACGTGTCGTTTGTCGATTGAGACATATTGACGTGCGTATTCGGACTGATGTACGTATATTCCCCTTTTTCGTGCCCGAGAAGTTCGAGTGCGCGATTCGCTAACACTTCATTTACGTTCATGTTTGTCGACGTTCCCGCGCCCCCTTGGATCGCATCGACGATTATTTGTTCATGGAGTCGCCCCGCAATGAGTTCGTCCGCTGCTCGTCCGATTGCTTCTGCTTTTTGTCGTTCTAACTGTCCGGTATCTGCATTCGCTAAAGCGGCTGCTTTTTTGACATGACCGAAGGCGGTAATTAACGCTTTCGGTACTGGATAACCTGTAATCGGAAAGTTTTCGACTGCTCGTAATGTTTGTACGCCGTAATAGACGTCAGTTGGTACTTCTTTTTCTCCTAAAAAATCTCGTTCGATTCTCATGAACGTCACCTCTCGTTTTATACTTTTCTTTTTATATTTATTCACTATTCTCCCGTTTTCCCTTTACCGGAGGAAAGCAATTCGTCATTATTATACACGAAGAGGCGAACGAATGAAGTCGTTTTTTCTAAAAATTCACGGAATAGTCGAACGTTTCGTTCATTTTCCTTTTAAATTTTCCTATTTCAACGTATGACGTAAAATTTTACCCGTTGCACTTTTCGGCAAAGCCGTTAATGCATAATAATAACGTGGGATTTTATAAGATGCGAGATGCCGGGCAAGTTGTTGTTTCACGTCATTTTCGTCAAGCACTTGATCGGTATAGACGATATACGCAGCTGGCACTTCTCCGTAATCTTGATCGTGAACACCGACGACGGCTGCTTCTGATATGCCGTCGATTTTATACAGTTCTTCTTCTATTTCACGCGGGTAGACATTATGACCTCCAACGATCATCAAATCATCTTTCCGGTCTATTATGTAGTAATATCCGCGTTGGTCTCGCCGAGCGACATCTCCTGTATATAACCATCCTTCTTGCAGTACACGTTTTGTAGACGCTCGGTCTTGATAGTACCCTTTCATGACATTAGGGCCGCGAACGATTAATTCTCCAACTTCTCCGACGGGTACTTCTTTTCCATTTTCGTCGACAATTTTTTGTTCGACATTGGCAATCGGTACTCCGACAGAGCCCGGAATTCGGTCGGCATCGAGCGGATTAAAACTCGTAACTGGAGAAGCTTCTGATAAGCCGTATCCTTCTGATACACGTAGTTGAAAAGTCTGTTCAAACGCTTCTAGCATCGCAATCGGCATCGATGAACCACCGGATATCGCAACACGTATCGTCGAAAAATCATACGCACGTTGCGTCGCAATCGCATATTGTGTCAAAAAATGATACATCGTCGGTACACCGGCAAATACAGTCGCTCCATGACGTTTCGCGACGTCTAATATCGCTTGTGGACTAAATTTCGGAACGATGATGATACGTGCTCCTCGAATGATCGGTGCATGAACGACGACCGTTAATGCGAAAGCATGAAAAATCGGTAACGTCGCAATGACACGGTCAGCTCGTCCGTATTGAAGTGACGTACCGAAGTCCCGGGCATTCGCATAAATATTGTCATGCGTCAGCATCGCGCCTTTTGCAACACCTGTCGTACCGGATGTAAACAACAGCATCGCAACGTCGTCTTTATCTCGTCGTCGCGGACGAATCGGTCGTGTGTTTTTCGGTAATACTCCTTCGACGACATACAATATCTTCATCGCTTGAACGTGTTGAACTTTCAATTGCTCCATTTTTTCTTTTTCTTCGATAGATGTGATCATATACGTTGCATCGCTTTTTTGAAGAAGTAAGAGCAATTCACGTTTTGGATATTGCGGATTAATCGGTACGACGACCGCCCCGAGTCGAAAGAGAGCATACATCGCTTCAATCATCGCCGGTTCATTTCCGAGATGTAAGGCGACATGCGTTCCTTTTTCAATGCCGATCTGTTCAAAATAAGAAGCATACGCATTGATCGTTTCGTTCATTGTCGCGTACGTAACCGTTTCATCACCGTAATGATAAGCAATACGCGTCGGTGTATCCGTTGCAATTTGTTGTACTCGTTCATCTACCATGTCGACAACCCCTTTATCTTGATGACGTGACGTGATCTAAATAACGCCAACGAATTAAGTAGAAATACATATATTGTAACAACGTAAACCCAATTAATACAATTGTTAACTCTTTTACGATTGAAATTTCAGCGAGCGCATCCCATATCGCTTGCAGCGCAATAAAGGCAAAAATACTATGAAGTAACGCAATTCCCCACGGGAAGAAAAATTGTGGAATCAATTGACGGTTGACGACTTTTTTAAATTCTTTCGTCGTCATGCCGAGTCGTTTTAACACTTCATATTCTTGACGCTCTCGTTCGAGTGACGTATACAAACGGAAGTAGATAAAACTACCCGCTGCTAAAAAGAGAACACCTGCTAATAATAAACCGATAAACAATAAAAGTGAAAACGTCATCCGTAAGACAAAATAGTTCGCCCCCGGATTGTCAAACGTATAAGGCAAAGTAAAATGTTGCCCTTTTTGACGGATTTGCTCCGTCGTCGTTTCAATCACACTCCCGATATTTTTCGTCGCTTCCCAATCTTCAATATGAAAAGCATAATACGTATATCGATTCGGTAATACGTTCGGCGTCTCACGTTGCAAATAACGGAAGTCGGTCTCATTAAGTGCTATTGCATTCGTTCGAAACGCATATGCTGGCAATAACGTATTCGGATACGCTCCTGCAATTTGGACGGGTAAATGAATCGGTTCTAAAAACGTTTCACTTCGTTCGTCTTTCAACGTTTCGTAAGCGTGAGCAGTCGGTGGGATAAACCGCGCTTGTCCTCGTTGTAATGGTACGTAATCGTATCCCGACAACTTCGCTAATTCATTCATGACGCCTTCTTCGACAATTGAAACAGGTAAACCGGTTTTCGTCGATTGTTGCTCGTACACTTGGAAACGAAGTAACGTATAATCAATTTCTTCTTGAGCGAGTTCTTCTGTTAAAGACTGGATATGCACCCATTCGTACGGATTGTTCATGTCACTTTTATATACGAGTCCGAGCGGGTTGACCGCCCGATATTGTGAAGCAAAAGACGTCAATGACGCTAATACACCGACAGACATAAAGGCGATGGTCGAAACGACGGTGACGATAAAAAACATCCGTGCATTTTCTTTTAATCGAATAATTCCTTCTGTCATCGACAATAAATAAAAGTGACGCCAATAAAATGTTTTGCGACGGCGTAACCATTGAAAAATCATCGGCAAAGAATCAGAGAAAAAGAAATACGTACCGATCAATAAAAACGGCGGTAAGTAGAAAAAGAGTGCGAGGATATGAAAATCTTTCGTGAAAAACGCAAAAATATAAGCGATTAAAATAAATCCAATGCCGGCAAGTCCTCGAACGGTCGAATAGTCATCGGCGCGTTCTTTTTCACCTTCTTCTTGTACGAGTTCTGTGATCGGTGCTTTTTGGATAAACCGTGGCGCAATCCAAGCGATGAGCAAAAACGAACTTAAAAAGGCGCCGATCGTTAACGCATAGGGCTTCCACGAGATGTAAAACGGCAAACTCGGAATGACGACAATTTCACGAACGAGCATGAAAAAGAATTTCGTAAAAATGACACCAAGAAATAAACCGACAATAATCGAAGCAAAACCGATTAACATCGTTTCGATAAAAATTAAACGGTGCAATTGTTTATTCGACATGCCGAGATGAATTAATATCCCAAACTCTTTCGCTCGCGCTTGTAAAAAGGCACGCATCGAATAAAAAAGGAAAAAGAGTGTAAACCAATATAAAATGACTTCTGAAATTCCCATACCGATGACGGCAATTTCACGCAAAAAGCGGTTTTCGATCGATGGATGGTAAAACAACATCGAAAATAAAAAGAACACCATCACCGAAAATACGCTCGCCATGAAAAAAGCAGCATACGTCCGACGATTGCGAATGACGTTACGTACGGCAAATTGTTGAAAATTCATACACCTTCTCCTTTACAAATGTCGTAAATCTTGTACTTGTCCACCGAGTAAAGAAAGAACATTTAAAATACGTTGAAAAAACGTTTGACGATGCTCATCGCGATACAATTCATTAAAAAATTGACCGTCTTTAATAAACAAGACACGGTCACAATAACTCGCCGCAACAGGGTCATGGGTTACCATAATCATCGTCGTTCCTCGTTGTTCATTAATATCGGTTAACAATTCCAACACGTCTTTTGCTGCTTTCGAATCTAAATTCCCAGTCGGTTCGTCTGCTAAAATCACTTTCGGCTGATGAATGATCGCGCGCCCTATCGCCGTCTGTTGCGCTTGACCGCCGGATATTTCGTACGGTCTTCGATCTAAAATATGTTGTAAATCGAGCGCTTCGGCAACGTGGGCGAGTCGTTCTTCCATTTCGTTTACACTATGATGATCTAACGTTAACGGTAGCACGATATTTTCTTCAACGGTTAACATTTGAAGTAAATGGATATCTTGAAAGACGAATCCGAATTGACGGCGACGAAAAACAGCGAGTTCATCTTCTGTTAACGATTCAGGACGTACATGATCGATCACGATATCGCCATACGTCGGTTCATCGACAGTAGCAATTAAATTCAACAACGTCGTTTTTCCGCTTCCGCTCGGTCCCATCACGGCGACGAATTCTCCTTCTTCTACTTCAAAATCGAGACGGTGAATCGCTCGATGCATAACACGTCCTTCATAAATTTTGGTTAACTGCTTCAATTGAATGATCGGTTCGTTCGTCATGTTTCACTTCTCCTTCATCTCGGAATACGATCGTCATCGTCGTTCCGACTCCTTTTTCACTTTCTACATATAACGGATGCCCGAGTCGCTCGCACACTTCAGATGCGATATATAGTCCCATCCCAGTCGATTCACCTGTCATCCGACCGTTTTCTCCTGTAAAAAATGGCCGCATAATTCGTTTTATATCAGATGACGCAATACCGATTCCTTCATCTTTTACAGACAATGCAATTCCTTCTTCTACACGACGTGCGGTAATGTATACTTTTTTTCCTTCTTCAAATGTATACTTCACCGCATTCGTTAAAAATTGCGTTAATACAATTTTCATCCATTTACTATCGGTTGAAACGACCATTTGGTCATCAATTGCAATTGTCGGAAAAACACGGTGTGTAATGAAAAGACGTTTATGTTCATTGACGACGTTTTGGACGTACGACAAAAGGGCAATTTGTTCAATTCGCATATCTTCTTCAAACGTCTCTAACCGAGCGTTGACAAGTACCGCTTCGAGTCCGCTTTGCATCTTTTGCAGCTCTTCTTCCATACTTTTACGGTCACATTCTGTTTCTTGTAAGAGTAACGACATGACTGAAAGCGGTGTTTTCATTTGATGTACCCATTGGTTAATAAAATGAAGTTGACGGTGTTGGGCATCGTATAAATTTTGTACTTCTCCTTGGTACAATTTATACGCCTCTCGCATATAGTGCGCCGTCGCTTCATGTTCCGGTGTTTTTGCATATTTCAGCAATAATGCTTCCATCGTTTGTGGCTTCGATACAATCGTCTGATAAAAATGACGACGCATAATGTACTTTAAAATTAAAAAACTCGACGTAAAAACGAAACCGAGCAATAAAACATACAATGCAGTATAAAGATCACGAAATCCGTCTAATATGTAGACAAATAAAATAAATAATAGTAAACCGAATTGAAAAAATAAAAAACTTCGATGTTCTTTCACGAATAGTTGAATCGCTCGCTTTTTCATCGTTCTTCCTCGCAAAGTACGAAACGGTAGCCTGCTCCCCGTATCGTTTCAATTTGTGATGTGACGTTATAGTCTGTTAATTTTTTGCGCACGCGGGCGATGTTTACATTCAATGTATTTTCATCGACGAATGCTTCATTGTCCCACAATTCTTCTAGCAACCGTTCACGCGAAACGACTTTTGGCGCTTCCTCAAACAGTAATTGTAAAATGGCGCATTCTTTTTGTTGAAGCGGAATAACTTCCTCTTCTTTATGCAGTTCCATCCGTTCTACATACAACGTCAACACCCCTACTTCTATCGTTCGTTCATGACCGCTTGCGGCATATTCACCGTAAGAACGTCGCAAATGACTTTTAATTTTCGCAAGGACGATTTCATAGTTAAACGGTTTCGTAATAAAATCGTCTCCTCCGTTTTCTAAAGCAAAAATTTGATCCATTTCCCCTGAACGGGCAGAAATATAAATAATAGGGCACGTCGTCTGTTGGCGCAATTGGCGGCACCAATAATAACCATCGTACGACGGTAAGTAAATATCTAATAAAATTAAATGTGGCGCATACGTTTCGACTTCTTCATCAATACGGTCAAAGTCTTCCACAATTTGCACGTCATAATCATATTTTCGTAAATGTTCAGCAAGTAGTTGAGCGAGTTTCCGATCGTCTTCTACAATATAAATGCGATGACTTGGCATAACATCTCCTCCTCGTTTCATTATAACAAGTTCTCTCTTGTTGCACCTTCTCTAGACGTTGCAATACTTATTTTGTTCTTATGAAACAACAAAAAAACCGTTCGTTTCCCGACGAACGGTTTTTCGCTCCATAAGGTCCCCACACCTTCTGAAGATGATCCATCTTTTCATGAATCTTGTTGAACTGTTTTAATTTGAGTAGCTTCCAAAAGAAAATCATAAAAACTGAGCGTTTATGTCAGAGAAAGAACTCCACTTCCTTCTCCTTTACATGTCAAAATTACTTCGTGAAATTACAAGTGTCACATTTGTTGTTGTAGCACTCGTGTTGTTCTTCAATCTCATGGCCACACTCTACACATACTTTTGCTGGTAAGTTTTTAAAAAACTGAACGATGTTGTTTACCATTTCAATCCACTCCTCGATAGAATATATATCCTTTGCCTTTGTCATCATGTCATTCCAAACGATTTTCCGTTCTACGTTCTAATCATTGAACATTCGAAATCATCAGAAAATAGAAGGGATAGTGTTATATAACTTGTTTGGATTAATTACATTGTATTATAACAGGTAATCATATGTCAACACTTTTTATACAATTTCCTTTAAAATAAAGAAGAATACGGTTTCTAAAGGAGAGGAAACGATTGTATTTCATTGATAACAAAGGGATTACAGACCCTCGGATTAATTTAGCAATTGAAGAATATGCATTAAAACAGATGGACGTTGAGAAAGATTCATACTTGCTGTTCTATATCAACGAACCTTCAATCATTATTGGACGGAATCAAAATACAGCAGAAGAAATTAATACGAAGTTCGTCGACGAAAACGGAATACACGTCGTACGTCGTCTTTCAGGAGGCGGCGCGGTATATCACGATCTCGGAAACTTAAACTTCAGCTTTTTAACGAAAGATGATGGCGAGTCGTTCCGAAACTTCCAAAAGTTTACAGAACCTGTCACCGAAGCGTTAGCACAACTCGGTGTCGATGCGAAGTTAGAAGGGCGTAACGATATTTTAGTCGACGGGAAAAAAATATCCGGTAACGCACAATTTGCAACGAACGGTCGAATGTTTAGCCACGGAACGTTAATGTTCGATACAGAAATCGAACGTGTCGTTCAAGCGTTAAATGTGAGTAAAGAAAAGATCGAATCAAAAGGGATTAAGTCAATTCGAAGTCGTGTAGCGAATATTAAAGACTACTTGCCTGCACAACATCAACAAATGACGATTGAACAACTACGTCATGCGATTTTAGTGTCGGTATTCGGCGGCGAAGAAAATATTCAATATGTTGACTTAACCGAAGAAGATTGGGCGAATATTTATGCTTTATCTGAAAAACGGTATCAAAACTGGGATTGGAACTACGGTAAATCACCGAAATTCAATATGAAACATTCACACCGCTTCCCTGTCGGTACAGTAGACGTCCGTTTACAAGTTCGTCGTGGCGCTATTGAAGACGTTCATATTTACGGTGACTTTTTCGGTGTCGGTGAAGTCGATGCGATTGAAGAAGCGTTAAAAGGAACGGATTATCGACGCGAAGCGATTGAACAGTCGTTACAGTCTCTCGATATTGAAACGTTACTCGGCGGTATTTCAACAGAACAATTTATCGACTTAATTTACTAAAGAATTCAAAAAACCGAGCTCCCTTTCAAAGGGAACTCGGTTTTCGTATTATTTCGTTTGATCGAGTATTTGTTCAATAGCGGCTACCCCTTGATCGACACAGTCTGGTAAGCCGACACCGTCGTAAGAAGCACCTGCTAGTTGAACCATCGGAAACGTCTCGCGCAATTGTGCACGTCCGAGTGCAATACGTTCTTTATGACCGACGCGATATTGCGGTCGGTCTTCTTTCCAACGTGTAACGATTGAAAATTCGGGTTCTCCACTAATTGTAAAGATTTTTTTCAAATCGTGTAACGCCATTTGAACGAGTGTCTCGTCATTTTCGTCGACGAGATGTTCTTCGCCAATTCGACCGATAAACGCGCGTAGTAACACTTTTCCTTCTGGCGTTGTCGTCGGCCATTTTTTATTCGTCCACGTACAAGCGGTAATGTTGTAATCATTTTTCTTCGAAACGAGGAATCCCGTTCCGTTTTGTTCTTGTACGACTTGGTCTTCATCAAATGCTAACGCAATCGTTGCAACGGATGATGTCGGAATTGTACCGACTTCTTGCAAAATGCCGTGACGGGCAAATAAATGACCCGTGACGCGATGAGGCGTCGTCATAATGACATCTGTTGCAATTAGCGTCGTTCCATTTTGTAATGTTAAAACCGCTTCGTCCCCTTGACGGTCGATACGGGTTACAGCTTGCCCCTTTATAATTTGAACGTCCGTTAATTGGCGTTCGAGCGCTTCAACGATCGTCTCTAACCCGTTACGAAACGTATGGAACGCACCGGACTTTTTCGAACTATGACTATCTTTTTCGGGTAAACGTTTCGAGCGCGACACTTTAGAACCGATCATTAAACTTCGATAGTTTTTCTCCATTTGAACAAATTGCGGAAATGTCGCTTGTAAGCTCATATAATTAATATCTCCCGAATAAACACCCGATAACAGCGGCTCGATTAAATGGTCGACAATTTCGTTTCCGAAACGACGGCGGAAAAACGGACCTACGGGTTGGTCTTCTTCTTGCAATGTCGCACGAGAGCGTGGCATCAAAAAGTCGCCCGCTGCGCGTAATTTTCCTTTCCAAGAAAACAGTTCGGTTTCTAAAAATGGCGTTAACTCTGTCGGTATGCCCATGACAGAACCTCCAGGAATCGGGTGTAATTCATTATGTAACAAAATGAACGCTTGCCCTGTCGCATTGCGTACGAGTTCATCTTCTATTCCGAGCTCTTTTGCTAAACGTTCCATCGATTGTTTACGAATTAAAAAAGAGTCCGGTCCTTTTTCGATTACGAAACCGTCACGGCGAATCGTCTCGATTTTACCTCCGAGACGATCGTCCGCTTCGACTAACGTAATATCGATTGGTAATGTACGATTTCGTACTTCTTTTTGTAAATAAAACGCTGCAGCGAGTCCTGTAATGCCACCACCGACGATTACTACTTGTTTACGTTGTTCGTCCATGTTTCATCACATTCTTTCATTTATTCGTTGATTACTTTGTGAATTGCATCTACCATCGCATCGATAAATAAATGGGCAACATTCGGCATGTCCGGTCGGTAATAAGCAGCACCGACTTCATCACAGACGACTTTACATTCATAGTCGTTGTCATATAACACTTCTAAATGGTCGGATACGAATCCAACTGGCGCATAAACGAACGCGTCGTATCCGTGACGTTCGTGTAAAGTGCGTGTTAAATCTTGCACGTCTGGTCCAATCCACGGATCTGGCGTATTGCCTTCACTTTGCCAACCGATTGCGTATGTCGTAATATTCGTTCGTTCTGAAATGAGACGTGCTGTTTCTTCCAGTTGTTCGACATACGGGTCACCCATTTTTAAAATTTTCTCCGGTAAGGAATGCGCAGAGACGATAAGACAAGCATTGTTGTACTCACGTTCTGTCATTTCATCGTACGTATCCCGAATCGCATTCGACCAATATTCGATAAATTTCGGCTCATCGTACCAACTTTCCACAGAGCGAAGTGTAATACCGTGTGCAGCTGCTTCTTCTTGTGCACGTCCGTTATATGACTTCACTGAAAACGTTGAAAAGTGTGGTGCTAATACGATAGAGACGGCTTCTTTAATTCCATCTTGTGCCATTTTCTCAATCGTTTCTTCGATAAACGGTGTAATATGTTTTAATCCTACATAAACGACATATTCTACGTCATCTTGTACTTCGTTCATTCGACGACCGAGCGCTTCCGCTTGATCTTTCGTAATCGAAGCGAGTGGAGAAATACCGCCGATTGCGTCGTAACGACGACGGAGATCTTCTACTTGTTCTGGCGCTGGTGGACGCCCACGTCGAATATGTGTGTAATATGGTACGAGATCTTCTTCTTTATACGGCGTCCCGTAAGCCATGACGAGTAAGCCAACTTGTTTTTTAGCCATTCGTCTCTCCCCCTCTTTTATCGATTCATTGTTCGCGACGTAACGTTGCACTATATTCGTGCACGAAAGCTGTTAATCGTTTTAACGTATCCGGTTGTACACTTGGGAATACACCATGTCCTAAGTTGAAAATATGGCTTCCGTTTTTACCGTGTGCGACACCTTGTTCTACGATACGTTTTGCCGCTTCTTCAATTAACGGCCAATCCGCTAATAATAACGACGGATCTAAATTTCCTTGAACCGTTCGACGTACACCGCGTGCTTCTGCTTCTTCAATCGACGTACGCCAATCGAGTCCGAGTACGTCTACTGGTAACTCATTCCAATCTTCTAATAAATGACTAGCACCGACACCGAATGTAATCATCGGCACGTTTAAATCACGTAATTTCGCAAAAATACGTGTCATCGTCGGTTTTACGAAAATACGGTAATCTTCTACGCTTAATGCGCCTACCCATGAATCGAAAATTTGGAACGCTTTCGCACCTGCTGCAATTTGTGCTTGAATGTACGTTACCGTCATCTCTTCTAATTTGTCCATTAACGTAAACCAAGCAATCGGCTCGTTTTTCATAAATGATTTCGTTAAATGGTACCCTTTCGAAGGCCCTCCTTCGATCATATAGCTCGCAAGTGTAAATGGCGCACCGGCAAAACCAATTAGCGGCACATTTAACTGCTCTTTCGTTAAAATTTTAATCGTCTCTAATACGAAAGGAATGTCATCTTCTGGTGAAAGTTCACCTAAATTCGTTACATCTTGTACGGAACGGATCGGATTATGAATGACCGGACCGACGCCTGATTTAATTTTTACGTCAATACCAAGACCCGGAAGTGGTGTCACGATATCTTTGTATAAAATCGCTGCATCGACATCGTATTGATCGACTGGAAGTTTCGTCACATATGAACATAACTCCGGTTGATGCGTAATCTCTTCTAATGAATATTTTTCCTTAATCTTACGGTACTCTGGCTGTGAGCGACCCGCCTGGCGCATAAACCAAACAGGTGTATGCTCAATTTTTTCACCTTTCGCTGCACGCAAAAGCGTGTCATTAAACTTCGTCATTGATGTATTGTCCCTACTTTCCTCATACTCGTATTCGATTATTTTTTCCCTTAACGATACTCAATATAATCGTTCACTCCTCTATTGTATAGGGGATTGGAGTGATTGTCATAAAAAAGTGCTTCAATCTTCCGTTTACGTTTACTTTCATTCACTTTCGGGAAGAAATTGAGTACAATCAATGACAGTGTTTGACAATGAAGGGGGAATTCGCATGATGTATATGCATTTTACAGTCGGTACACGCGACTTTTTAGAAACATTACGTATTCAAAATGAAGATTATATGATTTCTTTCGGTGCAGGTGAAACGATTTTAATGCACGAAACAAATGGAGGAAGCCAATTTGCTACACCTCGTTCTTATCAAGTGATCGATCAAGTCGGAACGTTAAATGAAGTCGGATATTTCGTTCTCAACCACATTCCGGTAACCGATCAAGGACGTCCGATTTTTGAACACCGTTTTATGAATCGTGAAAGTCAATTACAAGACTTTGCAGGTTTTGTCGCTTTTCGTTTACTTCGTCCAATTCACGGCGATACATATGTCGTATTAACCGAATGGACCGACCGGAAGTATTTCCAAATGTGGAAAGAATCGAATTCATTTCAAAAAGCACACGCTGAAAATAAACAACGGACGAGTGGTCCACATATCTTTTCAAGCGCTTCATACAAAAAAACGTACCATACGCGAAAAGAAGATATTGCCGACATGATAAAACGAAAATAACACTTATTAAAAAGAAGTTGGGACAAAACAGTCTCTAAATGACAAAAGACACTTGAATGATTAAAACTTCAAGTGTCTTTTGATTTGGCTAATTTTTGTCCCGGTCTCTTTTATTTTTGGCACAATTCAAAGTCTAAATGAGTATCCAATCATAATTCAATCCGCGATGAAAAACGGTTGTTTTTTAAAAATGAGCTTGCTTTTCGGTCGTTTTTTAAAGTTCAATTTTTTTACGAAAAAACCCTTGATGTTTTCGATTTTTTTAATAAACTGTTGTTTGAAAGGAAGGTGTTCAATGATGAATTTTAGAACAAAATTATTGAAACTCGTGACGAAAGATACGTTAGCGATCACTCCTTTTTTTCGAGAAGGTGCTACTCACAGACCGCATTGTTTAATTATTAACAAAAACAAAGAGATTGTAGAGTTACAAGTACCTCCTGTTAAAGTTATGGAAGAGCTGGCGCAAGTATTCGATGAATCGCTCAACCATTTAATGTTGTCGTACAGCAAAAAAATTTTGTGCAATCAAAAATCACCGATCGCTCTTTTAATGGTCCAAAAATTAAAACACCATATTTTTTTCCCGACCTTATCGACAGAAAACCCACAAAATTATTGGATTTCATTCGATAATTACATCAGACATCGATATATTCCGTCATTGAATATGACGAATATCCAATTCGTCGATGGCAGTTCGATTTTAGTTCCGGCATCTCAGTCGATTATCCAACGACAAATTACGTATGCTGCTTCTTTATCGAATTTAATTCGCCATAAAGAAAGTAAAAATATCGGTATTTTAGAAAACCCGACACCACTTCGTGCCGTCAATGCACGTTATATCGATTTGAGTGCTTACGAACAGTCAGAAACATCTCACGAAAAATCGTCGCCGAAACCTGTATCACGCAGTTTCATCTTAAAAAAGCGTAAAGTTAATCAAACGACATGACTTTCCTTGCAAGAAAGGTGTTTCATCGAAAAGGACTTTAGACCTTTTTATTTCATTTTAAATCGTTTTTCATGAAAAATGATAATAAAGACTTATTTTCATTTTTCTTTTTGAATGTCCTTTTCAATGCCTCTTGCTCTTTCATCCGTTTTCAGTAAATAAGCAGACTAAAAAACCACTACGTTTGACGTAGTGGTTTAATTTTTCTCGATTACTTCACTTCTACCCAACCGTTTTTAATCGCCATCACGACTGCTTGTGTGCGGTCGTTAACGTTCATTTTTTGTAAAATGCTCGATACGTGGTTTTTCACGGTTTTTTCTGAAATGTATAACGTTTCTCCGATTACACGGTTACTTTGACCGTCTGTTAAGAGCTGTAATACTTCACATTCACGTTTTGTCAGTAAGTGGAGAGGGCGACGTACTTCCACTTGTTGAAACGTTCCTTTATGCTCACGCTCGCTTAAACGTTTAAATTCTTGTACTAAATTGTGTGTCACTTTCGGGTGTAAATACGAGCCGCCTTCTGCGACGACTTTAATCGCTTGGATAATCGCATCGGCATCCATTTCTTTTAACATGTAGCCGAGTGCGCCAGATTTTAAAGCGTGTGTCACGTATGATTCATCATCGTGAATTGATAAAATGATGACTTTCGCTTCCGGGTATTGTTCAATGAGTGCTTCTGTCGCTTCAATCCCATTTGTTTCGGGCATATTAATATCCATTAATACAACGTCCGGTTGATGCTCGGTATAAAGCTGAATCGCTTCACTTCCGTCATCTCCTTCTGCGACGACTTCGAATGATTCTTCGAAATCTAATATACGTTTCACTCCTTCACGGAACAATTGGTGATCATCTATAATTAAAATTTTTGTCATGCTTTTTCTTCCTCCTGCTTTATCCTTCTATCAAAAGATCTTCTTTTTCAGGCAACGGCAATTTGATTAAAATGTGCGTTCCTTTACCTTGAGTAGATGTAATGTCCATCTCTCCTTTTAACAAATCAAGACGTTCTTTCATTCCAATGAGTCCAAATGACTTATCCGTCACTTCTTTTTCATCGAAACCGACACCATTATCTTTGATTGAGATATTCACTTTATCACGTAACCATTCAACTTTCACCCATATGTCTTTCGCTTCTGCATGTTTTAGTGCATTTGAAACAGACTCTTGAATGAGTCGAAAGGCAGAAGACTCGAAATTTGTATTAAATCGATGCGGTTCTCCGTAGTTTTGAAAGTGAATCGTTACTTCTGGGTGGTATTCTTCTTTTTGTGATAAATATTTTTCAAGTGTCGGAATAAGTCCTAAGTCATCGAGTGCCATCGGTCGTAAATCGAAAATAATACGGCGGACGTCCCGTAATGCGTCACGTGATAGTTCTTTTAATTCAACTAATGCTTGGGAAACGTCGTGAGGACTTCCCTTTTCTTGCAGTTGCTCGATAATACCTGCACGTAATGTAATGTTGGCAATGAGCTGCGCAGGGCCATCGTGAATTTCACGTGATAAACGTTTTCGCTCTTCTTCTTGTGCTTGAATAATTTGAATCGCCAGTCCTTTACGTTGCTGAGCGCTTTTCAAAGCAGTCCCGACATTTTTCAAATCCGTCGTTAAATACGTCACAACGATCGACACTTGATTCGCTAAATGGTCGGCTCTTTCGACTGTTTGTAACAATTCTACAATCAATCGTTCCAAATCATCGCGTCTTTCTCGTAATTGCTTCTCTTCGGTTCGGTTCACAGACAATCGAACGAGCAAATCATTCGCTTCTTCATAAGACGCCCTTAATTCACTTTCGGAATGTTTTTGAAAATCTTGAGAGACTTTTGCTAATTGACGTCTCGATTTTTGAACGAGCGCCTCTAAATAGTCACCTTCTGTAATAATATCGTTAATCTCTGCCTTCAATTTTTCGAGATCTTTTTTTAACTGCTCGTATCGGGCACGACTTTCTTCGCTAATATCAAATATGTCTCGCTTTGAACGGTCCATCACGTCGATCATATTCGTAAATACCGATTCGAGACGTGCGATATTTACTTCTTCCATAACGCTCCTCCTCTTCTTTACACAATCTTCATATAAGAAAGTTGCATCCGTGCAGTTTTACTTATACACTTTGATTTAATTATACACTACTCTCTTTCAATTTAAAAAAGATGCGTAGTACTCGACTAAAATTAATGGAGGGGTTTTTATTGCGTCCAAATTATGAGACCGTTACCGGTTATGGTACGACAGATATTTATATAAAAAAGTCACAGTTTATCGCTTATGTCGAACGTGTTGAAACAGAAGAAGAAGCTATCGCTTTCATCGATTCAATTAAAAAGAAACATCATGATGCGACACACAATTGTTCGGCTTATACTGTCGGACCGAAACATCGTATTCAAAAAGCAAACGATGACGGTGAACCGTCTGGTACAGCAGGTATTCCGATTTTAGAAGTGCTTTTAAAACGAAACTTAGAAGATGTCGTTGTCGTCATTACACGTTACTTCGGCGGTATTAAACTAGGTAGTGGTGGGTTAATTCGTGCTTACGGACAAGCGACGACACAAGGAATTAACGCAACAGGTGTCGTATATCGACAAAAAAATGACATTATCGGCATTACAGTAGATTACACGTGGCTCGGCAAACTAGAAAACGAAGTAAGACAATCTCCTTACACGATTGAAACGATCGATTATACCGATGATGTGACGATGTACGTTTACGTTCCACTGGAAAAGAAAGAAACTTTCACAGAATGGATCACAGAAATGACAAATGGACAAGCCGAGTTGCACGTAAAAGAAACGATTTTCCGTGAAATTCCTCGCTAAATTTAAACGACTTTAGTATAATGTGAAAGATATAATTGTTAATAATGCATGATACCCTTCTCATTCATTCATTAAACGCAAAAGGCGGACGAATGAAGGGTACTCCATGAGGAGTGTGTCAAATTGAAAAATAAACAACTAAATCGGAGTCAATTCCAAAAGCAGAAACGAAAAAAAGAAATTCGAAGACGCATTCTTCAATTTTCGTTACTGTTTTTAACATCTGTCATTCTCGTCGTCGCAGTATATGTCATTTCTTTAATGAATAAAGCACAAATCGCTGCCAATCAAGCGTTTGAAGCGATTGATCCGAAACGTACAGAAGAAGTAGTCAACGTACGTCCTGCTAAAGATAATGTGTCCATTTTATTACTCGGTGTTGACGATAGTGAAACGCGTCAACAAGGTGATGACCATAGTCGAACAGATGCTATGCTCGTTGCGACGTTCAATCCGAAAATGAAGTCTATTAAATTGTTAAGTATTCCACGAGATTCTTACGTCTACATACCTGAAGTCGGTTATAAAGATAAAATTACGCACGCCCATGCATTTGGTGGCGTTCGCGCTGTGACGGACTCAGTCGAACAATTACTCGATATTCCGATCCATTACTACGTTAAAATGAATTTTAACGCATTTATTGAAGTCGTCGACGCGCTCGGTGGTATTGAAGTCGAAGTACCGTATGAACGAATCGAAAAAGACGAAAATGACAAAAATGCCATCCATCTTCAACCCGGACTGCAACATTTAGATGGACGTCACGCACTTGCACTCGCTAGAACACGTAAGCTCGATAGCGATGTCGAACGAGGGAAACGTCAACAAATGATCATTCAAGCGATGGCTGAACGCGCAGCTTCTGCTTCTTCTGTCTTAAAATACGGAGACGTCATTGAAGCACTCGGTAACAATATGAAAACGAATATGACATTTAAAGAGATGATGTCTTTCGTCGAATATGGAAAAAATGGTATGCCACGCATTGATACGGTCAATTTAGATGGTGCAGACGATTGGTCGACCGGTGTTTATTATTACAAAATCGATGACGACAGTTTACGTGACGTACAATTTATTTTAAAAAATCATTTAAATCGAACAAAAACATCATCACGCGTCTCTTCATCCGAAAACGCATCGACAATCGTCCAATCGGATTCGTCAACAAAATAAAAAACTCGTCCCTTTACATTCAGTAAAGCGTGACGAGTTTTTGTTTTTTATCATTATTTTCCGATCATTCGAACGAAGTTAATTAACGGTTTGTAGTTAGCACCTGCTAATCCTATTACTTCTACGAACAATTCAATCGCTATTATTAAAACGACGAGTAGTAAAATACCACCCCAGACGGTCGCTTGTGAAAATAAAATCGCGGCAATACCGAATAACATAGCAATACAATAAATAATGAGCACGGTTTGACGGTGTGAAAAACCGACACGGAGTAAACAGTGATGTAAGTGTGATTTATCCGGTGCAAATACGGGCTGTTTCATACGTAAACGACGAATAATGGCAAAAAATGTGTCAGAAATCGGAACACCGAGCATAATAATCGGAATGATTAATGAGATGACTGCTACATTTTTAAACCCGAGCAAAGCGAGAACGGAAATCATATACCCGAGAAAGAGTGAACCGGTATCTCCCATAAAAATTTTCGCTGGGTGAAAATTGTAAAATAAAAAGCCGAGAATACTTGCAGCTAATACAGCAGCCGTTACGGCAACGAAGATATTCCCCATAATGACAGCCATAATCGACATCGTCACGAGAGCAATCGCAGATACTCCTGAAGCGAGTCCATCTAATCCGTCAATTAAATTAATCGCATTCGTAATACCGACAATCCAAATTAACGTAATCGGAATGCTGAGCCAACCAAATTCAACTTGTCCAAAAAACGGCAAGTTAATAAACTGAATTTGTAATCCGCCCCACAATATTGCAAGCAACGCCCCACCGATTTGTCCGACGAGCTTCGCTTTCGGTGTAATATCAATCATATCGTCTAAAAATCCTGTTAAAATGATGAGCCCTGCTCCGAGCATAATGCCGAGCGCATGTTCATCAGAAGGACTAGCGACGAAATAACCGATGAGAAACGCTCCAAAAATAGCGAGCCCTCCAATCCGTGGCATCGTAATGACGTGTACTTTTCGGTAATTCGGCTTATCGACTGCGCCGATACGATACGATAAACGGATGACGATTGGTGTCAATACGATCGCCGCAATGAACGCTGTAAGCATGCCTACGTAAACCATGTCTTGCCTCCTAATTGTTTCTTTTATTTTTCACGTAAATTATCAAACTTCATTATAGCATTTGACTTTCTAAAAATCACTTAGTTTCTTTTAGATAAAGCTAATTAGAAATAACTCTTTTTCGTTAAAAGTAGTTTTCTGGCGTTCTTTTTGTTAAAATAAAGAATACTATATAAGAGTACGGATTGATAAAGGAGCTTAAGGAGTATGTTATCTTTCATAAAAAAATTGTTTAGTAACGATACACGTCAATTGAAACGCTATCGTCGAATCGTTCATAAAATTAATCGACTCGAACCGAAGTACGAAAAAATGACCGATGCGGAATTACGGATCGTCACGAAAGAGTTTAAAGAACGAATCCACAACGGCGAATCGTTACGGTCGATCATTCCAGAAGGGTTTGCGGTCGTACGGGAAGCTTCAAAACGTGTTTTAAATATGCGTCATTACGACGTTCAATTAATCGGTGGACTTGCATTAACAGAAGGTCATATCGCTGAAATGCCTACAGGAGAAGGGAAGACACTCGTTGCGTCTTTACCTTCTTACGTGCGCGCATTAGAAGGGAAAGGTGTTCACGTCATTACGGTGAACGACTATCTTGCACAACGTGATTATGATCAAATCGGACAAATCCACCGCTTTTTAGGGTTGACGGTCGGTATTAACTTGCCGATGATGGATCCGGAAGCGAAAAAACAAGCATATTTAGCAGATATTACGTACGGTGTCGGAACAGAATTCGGCTTCGATTATTTACGCGACAATATGGCTCCATCACTTGAAGAACGTGTTCAACGTCCGTACCACTTTGCGATTATTGACGAAGTGGATTCTGTTTTAATCGACGAAGCGAAAACACCACTGATCATTGCAGGTAAAATGGCAGCTGATGAATCGCTCCACCAAGTAGCGGCTATGCTTGCGAAACGATTTAAATTAGATGTTGACTTTGAATTTGACGAAGAAACGAAAGCAACTTCTCTTACTGAAACAGGAATCGAAAAAGTAGAAGCGGCATTTGGTGTGGAGAACTTATACGATTTAGAACACCAGACGTTATACCATTATGTAATTCAAGCTGTTCGTGCACACGTTATTTTTGAGCTAGACGTCGATTACATCATTTCTGACGAACAAAAAATTGAACTCGTCGATATGTTTACAGGACGGATTATGGAAGGTCGTACACTTTCAGACGGCTTACACCAAGCGATTGAAGCAAAAGAAGGCGTCCCGATTACCGATGAAAATAAAGCGCAAGCACAAATTACGATTCAAAACTATTTCCGAATGTATCCGAAATTAAGCGGAATGACCGGAACTGCAAAAACGCAAGAAAAAGAATTTTTAGAAGTGTACAATATGAATGTCGTCCAAGTACCGACGAACCGTCCGAAAATTCGAATCGATCAACCGGATAAAGTGTTCGAAACGAAAAAACAAAAGTACGTCGCAATGGCGAAAGAAGTGAAACGTCGTCATGAAAAAGGACAACCGGTTCTCGTCGGAACGACTTCGATTTTACAATCTGAAGACGTCGCAAAATATTTAGATGCAGAAGGATTAAAATACAATTTATTAAATGCTAAAAGTGTGGAACAAGAAGTTCAATTGATCTCAGAAGCAGGTCAACTCGGACGGATTACCGTCGCAACAAATATGGCAGGACGAGGAACAGATATTCAACTCGGCGAAGGTGCACAAGAAGTAGGCGGATTGTTCGTGTTAGGTACAGAAAAGCATGAATCTCGCCGCATCGACAATCAATTACGCGGACGTTCCGGCCGACAAGGTGACCCGGGCGAAACGCAATTTTTCTTATCGCTTGAAGATGATATGTTCCGCCGTTTCGCAAAAGACGATGTCGCACGTTTCCGTAAAAAGATGAAAGTCGATGAACTCGGACTCATTCAAAATGAAGAGATTCACGAATTAACTGAACGGACACAACGAATCGTTGAAGGTGCTCATTATTCGATGCGTGAATATAACTTAAAATTAGATGACGTCATTAATGAACAACGTCGCGTGATTTACAATTTACGAAATAGCGTCTTACATCAAGACGACTTATACGGACAATTGCGTCGAATGGTCGATGAGACGATTGATTTCGTCATTGCAGATAGTTGTCCTGCTGAAGATATTCCAGAAAACTATGACTATGCACGCATCGAAAAAACGATGGATATGTTATTGTTACAACGTGTCGAATTACAATATCCGGTAGAACATATCGATGATATTCATGCACAATATCAAGAAGAGATTGAAAAGCTACACAAATTCCTCGACACGTTCGAAGAAGATGATGATATTTTAAACTTAATTCCGTCGGTGATGCTTGGACATATCGACTCGATGTGGGTTCGTCATTTAGAAAAAATGACCCGTTTAAAAGAAGGAATCGGTTTACGCTCGTACGGTCAAGAAGATCCGATGCAAGTGTATCAGCGTGAAGGTCTTTATTTATTCGGACAGGCGTTCCAACGTCTACGCCGTAGTATCGCAAAAGATGTCATTCATTACATGAAACAAATTCAAACATTACAGGAGGAACAATCATGAAATTTTTTGACTTTTTCCGTAAAACGAACTTAAAAGGAAAAGAAGATTCCATTGCATCTCAAAATGTACCGACTTCTAAAAAAAACAACCCGGTTTCAGCTAGTAAAAAGAAAAAAGCAGACTTAATCCAAACGCCGCTTTCTTTACACCCTGATTGGAACATTACACAAGAGCAAATGTATGTTTTCCGCTTTTTAGCGAATGACTTAAGCCCGCTTCGTGCGAACCAAATTTCACTTCAAGGGATTGATATCGATGAAAATGAAGGAAATTGGCTCGTAAAAGGATTCGTTCGTACGACTGTCGAACAAATGATTGAAATCGGTCAAGTGGAATTAATTTTACTCGATAAAGAAAATCAAATGATCGGTCACCAATCGTTTGATTTCTCAGAACTCGGGGACTTACCGTCGAATACAGCACGTCCGTGGGTATTTGAATTCCGCTCTGAAAATATTTTCGTAGAAGACATACCTGAAGATGGATGGAAACTTGCTTTTAATACCGCTTCTTTAGTCGAGCATGCTTTAGACGTTGATCCTCGTTGGCAAGGTGATTTATCAAATGAACAGCGTACCGCTTTAGAACAACTCGTCGCACAACTTGAACCGATGAAAGGCCGCCAAATTAACTTTACTGGCTTTTCTATCGAACCTTTCGAAGAAGGTTATGGTGTAATGACATTTATTCGAAGCAGTCACCCAAAAACAGCAAATTTAGAACAATTACCACTACAAGTCGTAGATGCAAACCACGATATCGTTGCAGAAGGTGTATTTACACTTGATCCACCACTTGAAATTCGTTCAAATACGTCAAAACCTTGGACGTTCATCTTCCCGAAAGAAACAGTGAAGAAAGAAGATCCAGACCTTTCACGTTGGGCTGTTCGAATTTCACCGAATGCGGACAATTTAATGTAATATCACTTTTAAAAAAATAAAACCTCGTTTTTCCTATTTGGAAAGACGAGGTTTTTTGACTTATTCAATATCTGTAATAATCGTTACGTCCGGATGTTCTAAAATATAAGTAATCGGCCATTCCGGATCGACTTTTCCTTCTAATACTTTTTCAATCGCAGCACGTTTTCGTTCACCGAATGCGAGTAAAATGAGACGCTTTGCACGTAAAATTGATAAAACTCCCATCGTTAACGCAGTAGACGGCATTTCTTCATGGTCGTCAAAATATTGACCATTTACTGAACGTGTCGACGGTGTTAAATGCGCGACATGTGTTAAAGATGAAATCGGCGTGAACGGTTCGTTAAATGCGATATGCCCATTTTCACCTACGCCGAGCAGTTGTAAGTCTAACGGATTTTCGTATAATAAAATTTCGTAATCTGCACATTCTTTATCTAAATTGTCCGCCATTCCATTCGGAATATACGTTTTTTTAAACGGTTTTTTACTAAATAAATGTTGTTGCATAAAATATGCATAACTGTTCGGGTTGTTTTCGTCGAGCCCTACATATTCATCTAAATTAAACGCTGTTACGTTTGAAAAGTCTAAATCGGATGACGTCCATTGATCGTATACTGGAATCATCGTACTTCCTGTCGCAAGTCCTAATACATTCAATTGTTGTTCTTTTAAAAGTTTGCTTACGATGTCGAAGACGACGGCCGCTCCTTCTTCGTCATTTTTCACTCGTACAACTTGTACTTGTTCCATAAATATCTACCGACTTTCAATTTAAATTTTGACCTTGTTTTCATTGTAGTTTTCATAAGGATAACGGTCAACTGTTTTTATATGACGTTGTCACATTGCATACTGTTCCTGTATATTCAAGCAAGGTTTTTGTCATTTTATACATCTCGTGTATAATGAAATTATTCGTGTCATGTTGAACGAAAATTTCATATCGGAAGAAGTGTGATCCTCTTGTTTAAAGACGATCGATTCGCGCAGTATAATGCTGCTTCATTTCAAAAAGACCTTATCGCCGGAATTACCGTCGGTATCGTTGCGATTCCCCTCGGAATGGCTTTCGCGATTGCATCTGGAGTAAAACCGGAGTACGGCTTGTATACGACAATTATAGCCGGCTTCCTCGTTGCACTTTTAGGTGGCTCTCGCTATCAAGTAGCAGGACCTACTGGCGCATTCATCCCTATATTGCTTGCAATCGTGCTGCAATACGGATATGAAGATCTCTTAATCGCTGGATTTTTAGCAGGTATTTTCTTAATCATTATGACGTTTCTTGGTGTTAGTAATTTAATTCATTTCGTCCCAAGATCGGTCACGATCGGTTTTACCGCCGGGATTGCTGTCATTATTTTCACTGGGCAACTCGGTAACTTTTTCGGTCTACAAGGCGTAGAGAAAAAAGAATATTTCCATGAAAATATGATGGAAATCGCTCGCCAATTCCATACGGTTAATACGTACAGCATTATTGTTGCACTCATCGGGATTATAACGATTATCGTTTTACCGAAAATTGCGCCTAAATTGCCGTTATTACTTTTTGCACTCGTTATACCGACGATTATTTCAATCATTTTGTTCCCAGGTAAGCTCGAAACGATTGGAACTGCTTTCGGAGGTATTCCGCAACAACTTCCTGGACTACAATTCCCTACAATTACACTCGATAAACTTATGTATTTATGGCAACCGGCTTTAATTATTGCAGCGCTCGGTGCGATTGAATCGTTACTTTCTGCTGTTGTCGCTGATGAGATGGCTGGAGGTAAAAAACATAATTCAAAACGTGAATTGTTCGGACAAGGCGTAGCTAATATTGTGACACCTTTATTCGGAGGTATTCCTGCAACTGGCGCAATCGCCCGTACAGCAACGAATATTAACTCTGGTGCTGTCAGTCCTGTTTCAAGTATGATTCAAAGTCTTTTCGTATTACTCTTTTTACTTTTATTTGCACCTTACGCTTCTTATATTCCTCTTGCGGCGATGGCTCCGATTTTAATGCATGTCGCTTGGAATATGAGTGCGATCAAAGCATTCCGTAGTATTGCTGTCGTTCGCAATGGGGATGCGCTCGTCTTATGGGTAACCTTTTTCTTAACGATTTTTATCAACTTAACAGTAGCCGTTCAAATCGGAATTTTACTCGCAGCGTTATCATTTTTGAAAAAAATGACCGGACAGTTAAAACTGTCACGTGCTAAATTGTCTGACGTTGAACGGGAGACGTTCCAAGCAACTGAACGACAAGTTGTAAAATATATCGTCGACGGACCGATTTTCTTCGGAACAGCGAAAGTGTTCGAAGATCGCATTCCAAAATTACTCGACCCTTCGCCTGATGTAATGATTCTCGATATGGAACGTGTTTCCGTCATCGATGCGACCGGTGAAGGCGCACTTTCTCTATTGCTTGATCGTGCGGCAAGTCAAAACGTCCGTGTAATATTCAAACGACTGTCAAATGAACAACGGACGATGTTTAGAAAAAGTGGTTTGTACGAACGAATTGGAGAAGACAATATGTTTATGCCACAGACGACTAAAACGTCTCCAGCGTAGCGTCCACTGCTTTTTGCAAAAATAATTGAACTAAAATAGACTTTAAATCACAAAAACCTAGCACCTCACTTATTTCAGAGGTACTAGGTTTTTATGGTTCTATAATATATGTTGGGGTTTTTACACAATTCCTTCGGATTTGCATGCAAGACGTGAGGCTCGCTCTTCAACTTCCCAAGCAAGTTTTTCCCGGGAACTTGCTTGGGGCATTGGAAGAGCTCGCAATTCCGCTGGCGTCCGCAAATCCGTACGGAATTGTGTGCATAAAAAAACGCACGTCTCCTTGTTTTCCCTATATACTTTGACTGCCAAGAAAAAAGTATCAAACGTTCACGTACTGTTTTGTATAAAAGAA
>JASLJC010000011.1 GCA_030152585.1 Savagea sp.
GATACTCCCATCTTTAATCGAGTCTTGTACAGACGATGTTAACAAAACGAGAGAAGTATTTTCCCATTGCCCTTTTTGTAAACTCATCGCATTTCGCAACGTTACTAAAAAGGACGGAGCAATATTATCATTGACGACCGCCATGACGTATTTATATTCCCCGTAATGTAACGCGATCGTTTCATACGTTTCAGACCCTTCCTCGTGCTTATAAATGAATGGCCTAGCAACCGACATCGCTTCAAACATTTCGAACAATTGCTCGGTAATGTCGATGCTCGGTAATTGCAAATAGTAACGTCCGACATTTTCTTTCTTTACTTCTTCTTGAAAAAATTTCGTTAATTGATTTGCGACATATTTATAAAATTGGTTTGACATATTGTGCATCCCCACTATCACTTTTCTTTTCGATGTAGTTCAAGCTATCAAGTAAATCTACGATAACTTCTTTTGTTTTATAATCAACAAAAATTCCGCGCTTTTCAAATTCATCCCAAAGTAAGTTTAATTCTAATCTTTCCGTGCCGACACTCACAGCAACGAGTAACATCACTTGTCGTTGGTCGAGTCCATTTAACTTGCCGAGAGAGCCGCCATGCTTATAATAAAAACGATTAAACAACTCTTCAAAACCTTTCGGATAGCGGCTGTTTACTTCTTCCGGAATATTAATTTTCACTTGTTCGTACATTTCACGATACAATTCTCCGATTGTTTCACTCGACTCAAACGGACGCCCACTCTCTTCAATGACGCAATAAACGGTTTTCATCCATTCTTCCGCCGATTGGATATATTCTTTCACCGCTTCCGGACCTGCCGCTTCGACTGCTTGTTGAATATCATGATAATACGCATTATTTTCAATACTTTCCGCTTGCGAGACGATATTTAATAAATGTTCGTGCGCATAAAAGTTTTTTAATTCATTTCGCACCATACGATATCCCCATTTATACGCATCTCGCCAACGGGCAGATTTTTCTTCTTGGTAAAAGAAATAAATCGGTACCCAGTCTTCTTCACTAAATTGTTCCATCCGACTCACTTGTAATATGAGTTGACTAATAGCAATAAATGTATATTGCGCAAACAATAATTCAATATTTTGCACTAAAAAGCTCGGGTGCTGCAATAATAGCAAAAAATCGTTTTTAAATTGCTCACTTAATCGTTTCAATTTGGGCGCATATAAAATTTGGCTTCCTTTTTTCGATTCTGTTTCTTCATCACTAAACAATTGAAAAATAATATTGTTAGGCTCTAAGCTTTGAATCTCTTTTAAAAACTCATCTCGGTATGGATGTAAAAAGACATCGTGAACGAAATGAATTAAATATTTTTCTCCTTTTACTTCGTTTGCATTTTCAGACAGTGGAACAGCCGTTAATTGAGAAACATCTTGAACTGTACCGCTTGAAACGATTGCTCGTTCTGATTCGATATAACTTTCAAAAAATCGTTCTGCTACGGCGTCTTTAAAGTCGAGTTGTGCTAACACATCATCAAAAGATTGTTCTTCGATTGAATCAATAGGCATCGCTTGTAGTTTGCGTAAAGCACCTGCGACGATCGGCATAAATCCGTTCTTAAATTGAGCCCGTTCTGGATTTCGTGTCGGAAAAGGTAATAAATACACTTTGTCTTGTCGGTTATTTCGATATTTTTTCTCTGCTACATTGACATTCATTACACGATTTATAGTTTCAGCTTGTAAACGATAATTCATCACTCGATCGACTCCACTTCATATTTTTTCAATCCGCCTCCGAAAAATGGTTTCTTCATCCGAACCATTTGTTTCGTCGGAATATGGACGATTAACATTTCGTCAGATTTATCCGTATAGCGAATAATATCACGATAAAACTCAACAAACTGGAGAGCTTCTGTATAGTCTTGTCTCGTCGGACGATATCCATTCGCCACGTCAAATAATAATTCAAATAATGCATAATCAATCGTCACATAAATCGTTTTTCCGTTCACGTCTAATCCTAATTCGACTTCTGGTTTTAAACGATTCATTTCAGCTTGTCCTCTTGCCTGTCCAAATTCACGCCCTGGTCTTGCATTCGCTTGGAAAGGTATCGCTAATTGATAATTCGATTCACCAATCGCATCAATGTAAATATAACGCTCTTTCGGACTACCAATCCATCGCTCGATCGCTCGTATTATCATATGAAAGAGTTTTTCATACGCATCATTTGTTTCGGTATAATAACTCCATAATGTTTGTAAAAACTGATAAAATCGTTCATTTAATGTGGCATGATTTAAAATATAATAATGACGGATTAACAATTTAGAATAACTTTCAACATCTCCGTCTATATTTTCCCATATCATCAAATAATATTCATTTTCTGTCAAATGTTGTTGAATCATCGATGTCACATCATTCGTCAACATAAATTCACGCAACAAATTATCAAACACTTCTGCTCGACGTGCTACCGGATCAATCGTATATAAAGCGTGCATTAGATCCGAACGCTCTGGACGTGAAAATAATAAGCTCGGTAACATATGATCTGGATGGAATGTTGTATTATTTAAAGGAACTATCATATCATAAATGACGTTGTACAACGCACGCGTGGATAAGAAAAGTTTTTCTTTCATCATCGCTTCTACTAATACTTGAACAATTGCGATAAGCATCTTTTCTTCCTGTAATAAAGCGTAGTTTAAATGAGCAGGAGTCCACACATCGCGTTCGCAGTCCTTTTGCCATGCGCGATAAAATGGATTTTCTTCTGTCGGCGCAACAATTTTTTTAATAATTTCTTTAAAAAATCGTGATGTCGTTCCTTTATCACTAATTTCATACGGTTGTAGTCCCGCAAAGTTCAACAATGTCACATCTTCTGTACTATTATCAAAATCTTTATCTACTTCAAACACTCGAGATACTTCGATTGCATGAATCGTTTTCGGAAATTGTTGTGTATTACGATGTTTGGCATAAAAATTGTGCAGCACTCCGAGGTTGATGGCAAGGACTACTTTATTTCGACCGACTCCTCTTCCTTCGAACGGTGCTAATACTTTTTCTAGAGTTTCAATTTCGTCTTCACTTGGGTTATGAGATTCCGTTGAGTCGTTGTGTACGTACACTTGCGCTAGTAACTCAGGGCGATTTTCATGTACGTATGAAATTAAATGACTTTTTCCGTCCCCTACGCTACCGCATAACATAATGAGGTGCGCACTATTTTTGTCCGCCACTTCTTCAAGCGCACGTATGAAATGTTCTTGTATCGAACGTTCGACATGCATATAATGCTGCAATTCTGTAAACTCTTCCGCATGCACAACAGATTGAACGGATGAAGTTTGCAAAACCGAAAGCTGTTCTAAAAAAGTGAGATTTTTTTCTTTCATTACTGTGTCTTTCATCTTTTTAATTTGAGCTAGATTTGTTGTGCTATCTTCTAAGCGAACAACTGGCTCTTCTATTTTCTTTTCTAATGAAGCTACTCTAGACACATCTAATGTACGACTGATAAATCGTTCAAATGTCTCAGTAAAATTTTCCTTTTCTCGATCGTTCATCGATCGATCCCACATATTGACGACAATATCATTAATATAATGAGCATCTGTTAATTCCTCTTTTGAACAATGATAAATACTATATATTTTTTTCCATGTAAACGCTAAGTCATTATTTCTAAAATAATCTTTTGATAAAGGAAACAATTGTGTCAAACTCGCAAGCGTTTCCATTCGATATTGAGATAATTGTATAAAAATTCCTTGCAGTTGTACTAACGCAGCTATTGATAAACTCGTTTCTTGCCCAGATTGAATCCACTGTTGGACTTTATTCGTTTCACTATTTTTAAGTAGTGGAGTTTTTAAAAGTGTATTCCATAATGTAATATTCATTCTATTGACCTCCCTTAGAGATATATACATATATTGTACTATATAAAAGACAGACACCAAAATTTCATTTTAAACGAATCAAAACATATAGGGTGCTAGATGAACATCTTCTTTGCAACTAGATTCGGACATAAAAATTAACTCTTATAAGTAGAATACAATATCATGCTCAAAATATAGATTTTA